>JAGQJP010000617.1 GCA_020430585.1 Myxococcales bacterium
TGACGAAGCGCACGACCGTCCAACCGAACTCGAGAGCCTTCCACTCCTCTTCGGTCGGCTGGCGCTCGGTCACGACGCGCCATTCGTCGCGGTTATCGGGCCCCTGATCGCGCTCTTGCACCAGCAGACCGCCGCGCAGACGGGTCCAGGTCTGTCCCCGCGGAGGAGCAGAGCCGAACTCGAGGTGCGGCGCGGCGAGGATCCGCAGGTTCTTTTTCTTTTTCAAGACGAATCGCGCCTCTTCGGTGTAATCGGGGGCGATCACACACTCGAGGAACGTCTCGCACAAGAGCCGTGCCATGTCGGCATCGACGATGCGGTTCAAACCGACGATTCCCCCGAAGCTCGAGGTCTCATCGGTCGCTCGGGCGTCGAGATACGCCTGCACCAACCCGCTCTCCGCCGAGGCGACGCCGCAGGGATTGGTGTGCTTGACCACCACCGCCGTCGGTTCTTTGAACACCCGGACGCAGTCCAGCGCCCCTTCGAGATCGAGGTAGTTGTTGTACGAGAGCTCTTTTCCTTGGTATTGCACCGCGTCGAGCAGGCCGCCTTCGACGTCTTGCGAGTCGCGGTACAGCGCCGCCTGCTGGTGCGGGTTCTCGCCGTAGCGCAGCGTGGCGACGCGCTGCAGACGCGCGTTGATCGTGTCGGGAAGGATCTTGGCGTTCTCCTCGAGGTAGTTCGAGATCACCGTGTCGTAGTCCGCGGTGTGTCGGAACGCCTTGCGCGCCAGGTAGCGCCGCGTCGACTCGCTGAGGCTACCCGCCGTTTCGTCCATCTCGGCGATGATCGCGCCATAGTCCGTCGGATCGACGACCACGGCGACGCTCTGGTGATTCTTCGCCGCCGCCCGCACCATGCAGGGCCCACCGATGTCGATGTTCTCGATCGCGGTGTCGAATGTGCAGTCGGCGCGGGCGATCGTTTTCTCGAAGGGGTAGAGGTTGCAGACGACCAGATCGATCGGCGCGATCTCGTGCAGCTCGAGCTCGGTCATGTGGGCATCGCTGCGCCGGTCGGCGAGGATGCCGCCGTGAATCTTCGGGTGGAGCGTCTTGACACGTCCATTGAGGATTTCCGGATGGCCCGTGACCTGGTCGACCTTCTTGAGCTCGATCTCGTTCTCACCGAGGAGCTTCGCCGTACCGCCCGTCGAGATGATCTCGACACCGTGTCGCCGTAGAGCGTTGACGAAGCCGACGAGCCCCGACTTTTCCGACACACTGACTAGCGCTCGTTTGATAGGTAGCGTGCTCACGGTAGTCCCCTCCTGCCGCCGCTGGATTCACGGGGAGCAAATAGCACACCTTCACGCCGAGATCAAGGACGCCGCGGAATTGCTTGAATGCAATCGGAGATGCGATTGGAAAGTCCAGGTTGAGATCGAAGAAGAGCGATCCGAGGGGAGGGGCCGGAGCCGGGATTTCGATCCCACCCGCGAGCGGTGGGCGAATTCGCCGACTACTCCGAGTCTCGCTCCCGCAATTTTTCGAGGCCACGCACCTCGACTTGGCGAATACGCTCGCGCGTCAGGTTGAGGATCTCGCCGACGTCCTCGAGGGTAATCCCGCCCCGGTCCGCGACGTCGAGGGCGCAGGTTTCGGGCATCTCCCAGACTTCGAGGTCCGGGAAGTTGAGCTTGATCGAGCCCGTGTCGGGGTTCACATCGAGGTAGAGATGAAACTTGCACGCCACGTACGGACACGGCCTCACGCCGTTGAGGCACTCGCCGCGCGTCCGTGGTCGGTCGTACTCCATCATGTCGGCCAACTCGACACCCTGTCGGATCTCGTCGCGCGTAAGGCGGCGCTTGGCGATGGTTTTCGAACGCCGTCGGCCCTTTTTCTCTTCCCGTATCTCCAGCCCAGCGGCCTGGGATAGAATATCGAAGGCCTTCATACGAACCTCCTCGAGTCACAGCACACCGTAATTTCCCGTCCCGCCGATCCGAGGATAGAGACCAGCCTGATTTTACGGCACGCTGAAAGCATTTTGCGTCAGTGTCGAGCACGATCTGGGGGTTGTCAAGAAAATATCAAAAAATGGTTGGAAATTGATCACCTAGAGATCCGGTAGGTTACGTGTCGTCGATCGAGATCTATCCGATGACGCGCAAACCTGCGCCGATCCGATCCGCGGATCACCTCGACCCGGGCCGGCGATCGTATCGGCGCCGATTTGATCGTCGGGAGCTGCGTCGGCAGCGGCTCGCGTGCGGTCGTAACCAGCATCGCCACTGCGTCGGATTGATCTGTGACAATCGCTCTCGGAAAGGGATCGTATTGTTGGATCGTTGAATCATGTGGTATATAACCATCATTCTCGGAGCGAGGGAGCTATGAAACAGAGCCAATTTTCCCGCGGTGTCGTCGCCGCACTCGTCATCACGCTGATCTCGATCGTCGCGACGGGCTGCTTCAAGAAGTCACAGAACGACAAACCGCGCAAGGGCGTCGTCGCACCGAATCCCGACAAGCCCTGTTCGGGTATGGTCGACCCCGAGGCGCTGAAGAAATGGGTCTCGGTCAGTGTCGAGACGACACCGGCCAAGCTGAATCAACCCGCGACGACGCGCATCGTCTGGAAACCGGCGAGCGGGTTCAAGTGGAACAAAGAGTATCCCGTCAATATCGAGTTGGTGCAATCGAGCGGCCTGAAGATCGGCAAGCGAAACTTCACCCGCACCGACATGCAGGCGAGCGAAAAGAGCGCGACGCTCAGGGTCCCCTTCACGCCCGCCAAAAAGGGGTCGATCGCCGTCGAAGCGTGTGCTCGGATCAGCGTGTGCAACGACAACGTGTGCAAGATCATCCCCGAACAGCTCGTCAGCTGGACGGTCACCGTCAACTGACGGAAAGCAACGAGTATGGACGAGCAGCAATCAGGCCTCGCGATCGCCGCGCTCTCCGACATCGGCGAAAGCATCCAACAAGAGTACGTGCAGAAACGGCGCGTCCTCTCCTTTGCCGACTACTTCGACATGGTCGTCGGCGCTCCCGAGATTCATGCGCGTAACGCCGCGCAATATCTCGTCGATTGTTTCGATCACTACGGGAGCGAGTCGATTCGCCGACCCCTCGGGCTGCTCACGCGCTTCAAGCTCTTCGACGCGCCCTTCGACGGCGGGCGTGAACCGCTGATCGGCCAGGAGGAGTGTCAGCTCGCGGTCTACCGCATGCTGAAGAACTTCTGCAACGAAGGGCGGATCAACAAGCTGATCGTGCTGCACGGGCCGAACGGCTCGGCCAAATCGTCGCTCGTGAACCTGATCTCCCGCGCGATGGTGCACTACAGCCACTCCGACGAGGGGGCGCTCTATCGCTTCAACTGGATCTTCCCGACCAAGGTCGTCTCGCGGCAGAAGCTCGGTTTTAGCGAACAATACGGGGACCGGGGAGGGCCGCCGCTGACGTCGTTCGCGCATCTCGAAGACGAGGACGTCGACGCCCGCATGACCTGTGTCTTTCGCGATCACCCGCTGTTCCTGATCCCGAAGCGGCAACGGCGCGAGTTTCTAGAACAGGCGATCGAGGCGCGCGGTCTGACCGACAAGTTTCGCCTCAGCGACTATCTTCTCCACGGCGATCTGAGCCCGCGGGAGCGGCAGATCTACGAGGCGCTGCTGGTCTCCTACCAGGGCGACTTCCGGCGAGTGCTGCAGCATGTTCAAGTCGAGCGGTTCTTCATTTCGCGCCGCTATCGTGTCGGCGTCGCGACGATCGAGCCACAGATGCACGTCGACGCGGGGTTACGCCAGCTCACCGCCGACCGCCAACTCGGCGCGCTGCCGCGGGTGCTGCAAAATCTCACGCTCTTCGACCCCTTCGGCGACCTCGTCGACGGAAATCGCGGCATGATCGAGTACTCGGACATGCTCAAGCGTCAGATCGAGAGCTACAAGTACCTTCTCTCGACGGTCGAGAACGCGGCGGTGACGCTCCTCGGCTCGAAGCTCTACCTGGACCTCGTCTTCTTCGCGAGCACCAACGAGCAGCACCTCGAGGCGTTCAAGGAGTATCCCGACTTCACCTCGTTCAAGGCGCGGATGGAGTTCGTCAACGTTCGCTACATCGTCGACTACCTCGTCGAGAAGCAGATCTACGACACCCAGATCACCGAGCGGATCATCGGCAAGCCGATCGCCCCACACGCGATGTTGGTTGCGGCCCTATGGGCGGTGCTCACGCGCCTGGTCAAACCCGTTCCCGAGCGCTATCCGCCGCAGGTTCGCGACCTCGTCGCCAAGCTGAGCCCGTTGGAGAAGGCGGATCTCTACGCGACGGGCAAGGTCCCGAGTCACCTCAGCCTCGATCGCGGCAACGAGCTCTTCGGCCACATCGAGGAGGTCGCCGCCGAGACGCGCTCTCTCTCGCTCTACGAGGGGCGCATCGGTGCCTCGCCGAGGGAGATCAAGACGATCCTCTTCAACGCCGCCCAGAGCGACAAATACACGACACTTTCGCCGCTCGCCGTCTTCGACGAGCTCGAGCTGTTGATCAAGAACCGTTCGATGCACCAGTTCCTGCAGGTCGATCCGATCGGCGACTATCACAACCCCGTCAAATTCCTGCAGCTCGTTCGCGAGCGCTATCTCGACATCGTCGACCGCGAAGTTCGCGTCTCGTTGGGGCTGATCTCCGAGGACCAGTATCGTGAGATCTTCTCCAAGTACGTGACCCACGCCTCCTATTTCCTGAAGGGCGAGAAGATGCTCGACCCGATCACCAACAACTACGTCTCGCCGGACGAAGAGTTCATGCGCGAGATCGAGGCGATCCTCTCGCTCACCAAGAAGCCCGAGGTCTTTCGCCAGGACATCATCTCGCGGATCGGCGCCTGGTCTCTCGACCACCGCCAGACCCCCGTCGACTATCAACGGCTGTTTCCCAAGCTCTTCGAGGCGATCGAGCGGGACTATTTCGAGCGCCACAAGAACACGATCGCCGCCGTGACCGCGGCGACGATGGTCTATCTCTCCGATGACCGGGGCACGCTGAGCGACGCCGATCGCGAAGCGGTCGAATCGATGCTCGAGACGATGAGCTCCCGCTTCGGATACACCGAAGCCGCGGCGCGCGACGCCGTCTCCTTCCTCTATCGGCAGCGCTACAAAGACGTCCGGATCTGAATCGGCCTGCGCCGGCGTATCGTTGGCCTGCGCCGGCGTATCGTTGGCTTGCGCCGGCGTATCGTTGGCCCGCGGCCACGCCCACGCCTGTCGGCACTCACCGTTTTGGCTGCAACACCTTCTGGCGCAGCGTTCGAACCGCGCGGCGGACGCCTGGGATTTCGGGTTGCACGGTAAGAAGCGGCTCGAGCATCGCCAGGGCGTCGACGTACCGCTTCTGCGCGTGGAGCACCATGCCCAGTGTCGCGCGGGCGCGCAGGTAATCGCCATCGATCGTCAGGGCACGTCGCAGATGCTTCTCGGAGAGGCGCAAATCGACAACGCGCGTCGTCGAGCGACGAGAACGGAGCATGTATGCCAGACCGAGGTTGAACTGGTTCTTGGCGTTACCCGGGCTCTCGTTCACCGCCTCCCGGCCGACGCGAATCGCTCGATCGAGCCGTCGAAGTTGCAGAAAGGCGGCGGTCATGTAGTTCAGCGTGCGCGGTCGCGTGTAGCGCGGGATCTTGTAGGCGTAGAAGACGCGCTGGAACCAGAAGATGGCGCCGGTCGGGCTCTTCTCGACCGTGAGGGCGTAGAACCCTCGGTGAGCCGAGGCCACCGGGTTGAACGGGTCCTGTGCCTCGACGCTTTCGAAGAGGGCGCGGTCGTTGTTCCAGTCCGGATTGCGCTGCACGACGAGGGCGGCGTAGATCCCGATCAGCATCGTCGCGACCGTCGCGACCATCGCCCGGGCGGCGACGGGCGAAAAGTGGCGCAGGATCAGGCGCGCCAGGCTCTCGAGTCCGACCGCGGCGAGGAGGGCGAGGCCGATCGATGGAAAGTAGAGATAGCGTTCGCCGATCAGCTCGGTGCTCGGTACCGCGAGGGTCAGCGGGATCACCGTGGCGAAGTACCAGATCAGTCCGAAGATCACCGCACGCCAGCGCGCGTCGTGCGTTCGGCGGAAGGCGAGGGCGACGAGGGTGAACGCCGTGACGATCAGAACGGTCGCCGTCGCCACGGCCCACGATGGAAACACCTGATAGATGCGGCAGGGGTTGGCGATCAGGGGATAGATGAAGATATACCCGAGTTTGGAGACGATCGTTACGTAGTGGCGCCAGTGCTCGACCGGCGAGACGTGCAACAGATCGGTCGGCGTGCGGCTCGACGAGGCGCCGCGCAAGAGGAAGTAGACGACCAGCGCGAGGGCCACGCCGACGTATACCGCATAGGCCCGCGGCTCGCGGAGACGCTGGCGGTAGAACAGGGCATCGAGGGCGACGAGCAGGAACGGCAGCGCGATCGCTGACTCCTTCGAGAAGAGCGCCGCCAAAAGCAGCAGCGGCACCAGGCAGAGGCGGAGAAACCAGCGCTCCGATGTGTGGGCGAAGAGCGCGAGGAGACCGAACAGCGCGGGCAGCAGATCGTGTCGGCCGCTGATCCAGCCGACCGCTTCGTTCTGCCCCGGGTGAAGGGCGATGAAGGCGGCGAGGATCAAGGCGAGCCAATCATTTCCGAGTAGCCGCCGCGCCAAGAGGAACCCCAGAAGGACGACGATGAGGTGGAGCACGACGTTCGTCAGGTGAAACGCCCAGGGGCGAGCGCCGAAAAGTTGGCGATCGACGGTGAAGCTGACGAAGACGAGTGGGCGGTAGGCGTTCGCCGAGTATTGCGGCGTCGAGCTGCGGCCGACGTCGAGCCGAAAGAGTCGCGGGATCGCTCGCCAGCGTAGATTCGCGTCGTTGTCGCGCACCTGATAGCGATCGTCCCAGACATAGCCGTTGGGAACCGCGTTGGCGTAAACCGCCGCCGTGGTCGCGAGGAGGGCTAGCGCCATCACGAGGGCCCGGCGAGGGTTGCCCTTCGGTTCGTCATTCATCCATCGAGTATAGCCTGTTTGCGCCGCCGACCCAAATCACGATTGATCTTGCTTTCGGTCAATGAACACATGAGAATGTTTGTGTTACCACAGTGTTATCGGGTTTGTTCGGGCCGCCACGGGGGGTAGCCGCCACGAACGTCTCGGAAGCACGACCGAAGAGGGGGATTCATGAAGAAAATCGTCACGATCAATCGCCACATCATGGAGCAGGAGCGGACCCTGTCGGACAAGCCGAGCGGGGATTTCTCGAACCTGCTGACGCAGATGGCGTTCTGCGCCAAGCTGATCGGACGTTACGTGAACAAAGCCGGGCTCGTCGATCTCCTCGGCAAGACGGGAAACGTGAACGTCCAGGGCGAGCGCGTGATGAAGCTCGACGATTTGGCCAACCAGACGATCCTGCGTGCCTTCGACCATCCGGGTTACATCGCCGGGATGGCCTCGGAAGAGGAGGAGGACGTCGTTCTGATCCCGCCCCATCGCCCGCGGGGCAAGTACATCCTCTTCTTCGATCCCCTCGACGGCTCGTCCAATATCGACGTGAATGTCAGCGTCGGTACGATCTTCTCGATCTATCGCAAGATCACCTCGGGGCCGGACGCAAAGATGGAGGATTTCCTGCGCCGCGGTGTCGAGCAGGTGGCCGCGGGCTACGTGATCTACGGCTCGTCGACGATGATGGTCTACACCACGGGCGCCGGGGTCCACGGCTTCACCCTCGATCCCGAGATCGGCGAGTTCCTGCTGAGTCACGAAAACATAACAATTCCTGACAGTTGCGCCGTCCTCTCCTGCAACGAGACGAACTATTCGAATTGGAGCGACACGCAACGCGCCTTCATCGATCATATCAAGTTCAAGCGCGAGGACCGATACGCGAAGACGACGGGGCGATACATCGGCTCGCTCGTCTCCGACTTTCACCGCAACATGCTCTACGGCGGGATCTTCCTCTACCCCGAGGATGCGCGCCATCCCCGCGGAAAGCTCCGGCTCTTGTACGAGGCGAATCCGATGGCGATGCTCGCCGAGCAGGCGGGTGGGGCGGCGACCGATGGTCGAACACGCACCCTCGAGCTGCAAGCCAAAGAGATTCACCAACGAACGGCGCTCGTGGTCGGAAATCGCCGTGAAGTCGAGCTCTACGAGAAGTTCTATCAAGGACGTCACCTCACGTGATCCCGCGCGCTGCTCGTCGAGCCCTTCATTCGCTACCCGTTGCGCTGCTCGCCGCCTGTTTCGGCCTCGGAATCGCTCCCCTGTCGGCTCGACCTCGGCCGAACCCGGCGCCGACGGGTGAACACGTCTCCGAGCGCCAGCTGCCGGTCGCCGAACGCGTGACGACGCACGTGCGGCGCCATCTGGACG
The DNA here is from genome assembly GCA_020430585.1 of Myxococcales bacterium. Lineage (GTDB taxonomy): Bacteria > Myxococcota_A > UBA9042 > JAGQJP01 > JAGQJP01 > JAGQJP01. The sequence goes on from JAGQJP010000617.1 coordinate 8,367, forward strand.
ACGCGAAGGCCCGCCTCCGACGGTCCGAGTTCGGCCCGGCATTCCAGGCTTGGGTCCGCGCTTTCGAGCTGAGGCCGAGCCCCGACGTCGGCGCGTTTCTCGTGAAGTGGAGCCAGACGGAGGCGCCCGGACTGCGTCCCCCCTACTTCGAGAGCCTCGATCGCGAGCAGCGGCGCCAGCTATTGGCGATGATCGGAGCGCATCACCCCGGACGGCTGCGCCTGTTGGGTTGGCTCGATCCGGCACCGACCGATCGCCCGCCCGTCGTCACAGCGCGCCGCTTCTGTTCCTCCTCTCTCGATTCGGCGACCTGCCTTCGCTGGCTCGCACGAGTCGAGCTGAGCGAACGCAGCCTGCGTTGGCTGATCCGAGAGCGGCGAGTGCGCGTCGCCTCGCTCTGGAGCGCGGCCTCGCGGAGCGCACGCTCCGGGCGTCTCGCGCTGGCGATCCGTTTCTACGGCTGGCTGACCCGAGTCGACAGCGAGTCGAGCAGCCGAGCGCTCAACCGCATCGGGGAGATTCGCCTCCGCCAGAACCGATTTCGCGACGCGCGTCGCCTCTTTCTCGCCTCGATCGCCGAGGGCGTCGGTCGGATGCCGTGGCCGCCCGCAGAGACCGCGTTGAGTCGCCTCGTCAGCCTGCTGCCTCTGACCGATGTACCGCGGCGCGCGGTCGAGTTGCTGCTGCGCGTCGATTCGGACCACGCGTTCAACCGAATCTACGACCTCGCGGGCCGCTTTCAACACCTCGGCGGTCGTTCGGGGGCGACGTTCTGCCTCGATTTCTTGGTGCGCCGCTCACGCGACGTGCTCGTGCGCGCCTATGCGTTGGTCGATCGCCTGAAGCTCGAGACCACCTTCGCCGCCTTCGCGCGGCTGGCGCGCGTCGAGTTGCCCCAGCTCTGGCGCGATGCCCAACGCGAGCAGAAGCCCAATGGCGGCCAGCTCGTGTTGCGCCGCGTCGTGCTCCGACTGCTGCGCCACGCCGCAA
>JAGQJP010000618.1 GCA_020430585.1 Myxococcales bacterium
GCTCTGCCAATTGAGCTACGCCAGCAAATTCTGGGTCACGAACGTTTTGCCCATGTCAAAGAGCGCAAAAAGCTGCTCTTTCATACGGGATCGGCCTTGCGTTGTCAAGGACAATTTCCAACCAAAAACGGCGGGATCTGCCGACGCTCGACCGTCTCTTCGGCCCACGATGAGCATTCCAACGCAGAACCGCAAGGATAGGCGTTTTAGCATAGATCCGGATCAATTCCAAGGGATTTGTTTGAGCCGCCCCGGGGCACGATCGGCGGTTTCGCTCATTGAAGAAATCGGCTGTTCTCGCGCTCGATCTGCTCGAGCACCCACTCGACGACACCCTCGACCGGGACGCGAGCGATCTCGGCTTGTCCGCGCGATTTGCACTCGACGTGGCCTTCTGCGAGGCCGCGTTTGCCGATCGTTACTCGGAGCGGCACACCGATCAGGTCCGCGTCTTTGAACTTGCGGCCCGGTCGTTCGGCGCGGTCGTCGAGCAGGACGTCGACTCCACGCGCCTGTAGACCCTCGTAGATCTGTAGCCCCGCCTCGACGACATCGGGCTGATCGCTATTGAGGGGCAGGACGACGACCTGAAACGGGGCGATCGGCAGCGGCCAGATGATCCCGTCGGCGTCGTGAGACTGCTCGATCGCCGCCGACATGATGCGGGTCACGCCGATCCCGTAGCAGCCCATCACCATCGGCACCTCGGCGCCGTTCTCGTCCAGCACGGTCGCATTCATCGCCGTCGAGTATTTGGTGCCGAGGAAGAAGACATGCCCGACCTCGATCCCACGGAAGACCGCGAGAGTTCCCGTTTGACAGCGTGGGCAGCGGTCGCCCTCGACGGCGAGTCGCAGATCTGCATAGCGCGAGACGGAGAAGTCCCGTCCGTGGCAGACCTCGAGCAGGTGGTGATCACCGCGGTTCGCGCCGACGACGAATCCAGACATCGCTGCCACCGCTTGGTCGGCGACGATCGGGCAGGACAATCCGACAGGTCCAGCGTACCCCATCGGTGCGCCTGTCGCCTCGACGACGCGCGCCTCCGCGGCGAGCTCGATCTCGTTTGCCCCCAGCAACGCTTTCAGCTTGATCTCATTGAGCTCGTGATCGCCCCGCACGAGTGCGGCGACGAGCTCTCCGTCGACGTTGTAGAGTAGTGTCTTCACCAGACGGTCGGAGGAGATCCCGAGAAACGCCGTCACCTCATCCACCGTCCGCTTTCCCGGTGTCGAGACGAGCTTTGGCTCGCCGTCGACCGCCGAAGCCGGCGCATCACCGCTCGAGCTCGTCAGCTCAGCCTTCTCGATGTTCGCGGCGTAGTCGCAGGACGAGCACGAGACGATCGTGTCCTCACCGGAGTGGGCGAGAACCTGGAACTCGTGGCTCAGCGAGCCGCCGATATTGCCCGTGTCCGCTTCCACGGCGCGGAAGTCCAGCCCGCAGCGGCGGAAGATGCGATTGTAGGCGTCGACCATCTGGTGATACGAGCAGCGCGCCCCCGCCTCGTCGAGATCGAAGCTGTAGGCGTCCTTCATCACGAACTCGCGACCGCGCATCAACCCAGCGCGAGGGCGGATCTCGTCTCGGAACTTGGTCTGGATCTGATAGAGGTTGACCGGCAGCTGGCGATAGGAGCGCAGCTCGTGGCGCACGAGGTCGACGATCACCTCTTCGTGGGTCGGGCCGAAGCAGAACTCGTTGTCCTTGCGATCTTTGAAGCGCAGCAGCTCGGGACCATAGAAGCGCCAGCGCCCGGACTCTTTCCAGAGCTCGGCGGGCTGTACCGCCGGGAGCAGCACCTCCTGCGCGCCGGCACGATCCATCTCTTCGCGGATAATCGTCGAGATCCGGCGCACGACTCGTCGTCCCAGCGGTAGAAACGAATAGATCCCAGCCGAGAGCTTTCGGATGTAGCCGGCCCGGATCAGCAGTTGGTGGCTCACCATCTCCGCTTCTTTCGGAGCCTCTTTGAGGGTGGGCAGATAGAGTTTGCTGTAGCGCATGGGTACCTCGTTGTTGGAGCGGGGCGCGTTGTCGTCAGGCGGTATTATAAGGAATCATTTGAGGGGCACAAGCGTAGTGCCATGCAACGCGTAGATTTTCTGTTCGAGATGCAGCGACCCGGCGGTTGTCCGCGACACGACTCCGAAGGGGGTCGGACTGCTCTTCCACTGGGAGAGCGCCGAGAGCAGACTGCCCCGGCTGCACGTCGCACCGCAGGATTGCGAGACGAGACTCAGCGCCAGAAAGCCGAGGGCATGTGCCGGCTCGAGGGGGCCACCGAAGACCGATTTCACGTAGGACTCGAGCTCGAGCCCGACCTTGTCCCGATTGGGGTGAAACAGCAGGGGAATCCGAACACCCTGGAGATAGCGCTCCGATTCGGCGATCAGCGCCTTCTGCTGCCAGGAGGCGCAGCCGGCGACCCAGATCTGGCGCGATTTGCCTCTCGTCGCCAAACGATCGCCCGTCTTTTTCGGAAAGATGTCGTTTCCCGCGAGGTAGCGCAGAACGAGACCGGCGAGTGCCGGAGCGAGAGGCAGATAGACGCAGCTCGGAGCATGGGCCCGCAGGCGCCGCACACGCTGCGAGAAATCGGCCTGATGCTCGAAAGCCAGCTCCGCGACGACCGTTCCGCCGCGCTTCTTGAGCTCGCTGGCGAATCGCCGCGCCCGCAGCCGATCGATCGTGCGCACGCCGCGAATCACCGCACACCGCGGCGATTTCTGCTCGAGCGCCAGTTGTCGGACGAGCGCCTCCGTCTCGAGCATCGGATCGGGGAAGACACCAATGTGATACGGATTCTTGAACTTCGCCCGGGTCGTGAAGAGCAGCGCGGGGACGCGCTCGGTCTCGAGTGTCGTCAGCAACGACTTGTAGCGCGATGCGTCAGGTACGAGGCCGATTACCGCCACGACGCGCGAGTTCGTGCGAATCGCGGCGTTCACCACCTGTACGCCGCGGGGATCGTTGGCGTCGACGAGCTGCACCCGCAGCTTCGAACCGCCGCTGGAGGGGCCAAACACGCGAAGGGCCGCCGCCATTCCTTTGGCGATCTGCTGCGCCAACCCCTTCAAGCTACCGCTGAGGGGTAACACCGCCAGCACGATCTCCCCCTCACCGCCGTCGTGAGGGCGGCGCCAGCGCTGTTCGACCTCCTTGACGAGGGCGGCGTCGAGGCGACCCAGTCGCTCGGGTTTGAGCGCCTTCAGCAGCTCCTGAACCCTCTTTCCGTCGCCCTCACGCGAAGCGAGCCGCAGCGCTCGAACGAGCACGAGGGGACGAATCATCGGCAGCTTGTCGCTGAGAAGCCGTCCGATCGCTTGCGGATCGACCTCACGACGAACGATTCGCCGTTGCCAGTGCAAGACCCATTCGTTGAGCGCCGGGATTTTGTTGTCGAAGGCCGCGGGAACACGCTCCAACGTCAACAGCGCGCGCTCCCACTGCTTCAGCTCGATCCGGCACGCGGCGGCGACGAGCAGGAATCGGCGCGACAGAGCGAGGTCTCTCTCGACCGTCAGCGGAGGATCCAGCGTCTTCTCGGCGTCGGCGCAGCCCTTCTCCTTGTGCCGCAGCAGGTAGCGAAGCTGCTGCGCTTCGCGCCGCAAGGGCTCGCTCAGAGATTGCGGATCGATCGTTTTCAAGGACTCGCGTGCGCGGTCGAACTCTCCGAGGGCAAAATGAGCCTTCGCGATATAGAGCTGGGAGAGCGCGACGACCGGCATGTCGGCGCCAGACTCGACGGCGCGACGAAGCGCGACCAGCGCCGCGCGGTGCTCGCCCTGCTCGTAGGCGCGCAGACCGCGTTTCGCCTGCTCGTCGGCATCTTTCTTCGTGGTCTCGGAAATCCGCTTCTTGGGGCGATCTGGGCGAGTCGTCACGCCGGTGCAGGCGCTCGACGAGACGCAGAGGACCAGGCAGAGGAGATGATACGAGAGACCCCGTGTCGCGGGAAAACGGCGTCGCCCCGCCAGGAGACGAAACGCAGGATCAGGTTTCATCGTCGATCCTCCGACGGCGCAGAAAGACGAACAGAGCCCCCTCCCCGCCCTGATGGTGGGGGGCACGATAGACTTCTCCGACGAGGCCGAGCGGGTCGTCGCGCAACCACTCCAACACGCGCCCAGGGATCACCGGGGCGTCCCGCGAATGCAGCCCACGACCGATTATCAGCTGTACCACCTCGAAGCCTCTGCTCGAGGCGCGCCGAAAAAGCTCGTCGAGGGTCGCCGCGACAGCGCTGGCCTTCAGCCCGTGGAGATCGCAGGTCTCCTCGGGCACGATCTCACCGCGCCGCACGAGCTTCTGCCGATTCGGACGGCTCGTCCGCGATTCGTCGCCGGTCGGCGGCTCGCGTTCGTTCGGCGTGTCCGTCGTCTCGACCCACGCCTCGAACAACGCTCGTTCGTCGTCGGAAACACTAGCCGCTCGGCTCGACCTTTGGCTCGACGACGCGGCGGAGGCGCCCGCGGCGGGCGTCGAGGGCGGCTCGACGCCGGGCGACCGCTCATCGCTCTTCGGTGCAACAGAGCGCCCCATCTCGTCGACCCAC
>JAGQJP010000619.1 GCA_020430585.1 Myxococcales bacterium
CCCCTCGGCTCGCAAGACGCTCTCGAGCAGCACGAGGTGGACCTCGACGCCGTCGAGCCGCAACAGACGGCGCCGCGCGGCGAGGGGAAGCTCGCCGTATTGCTGCCAGCGCGGCTGCTGCTCGACGAGCGCCAACAGGTCGCGCGTTTCGTGGCGCGAGAGTCGCAGGTTCTGGGCCACGTCGCTGACCTCCTCTCCCTCGAGCCAGCCGACGATCACGAGCGCCAGCGCCAAGAGCGGCCCCTCGCAGGGAAGGAGCGTGGCGATCCGGTCACGCACGCGATCGTGGTGGGCCCTCGGCATCCCGACGAAGAGTTGCTCGAGCAGCGTGCTCTCGTCGAGGAGTCGCAGGGCTCGGGAGATCGGTGGCGTTTCGAATATCTGCCAGAGCTCGTCCCGAATCCGTTCGCGGCTGACGCAGTGGATCAGGCTGGCGGTGCGCCGTATCGCCGCAAAGGTCTCAGGCTCGATCTCGTATTCGAGCCGCATCGCGAAGCGGACGGCACGCAGAAGGCGCAGCGCATCTTCTCGAAAACGGCGCTCGGGCTCGCCAATCGCCCGCACGGTCCGCGCGTCGAGGTCGCGCTGGCCCTCGACGTAATCCAAGAGGCGCTTCTCCAACGGGTCATAGAGCAGCCCGTTGATCGTGAAATCGCGGCGCAACACGTCGTGCTCGGCGTCGCTGAAGGTGACGTGATCGGGATGGCGCCCGTCGCTGTAAGGGCCGTCGGAGCGGAAGGTGGCAACCTCGTATTCGTGGCCCTTCATCCGCACCAGGACGACGCCGAAGTGTTGCCCGACCTTGCGGGTCTTGTGGAAAATCGAGGCGACCTCGTCGGGGCGTGCCGAGGTGGCGATATCGTAATCCTTCGGCTCGCTGCCGAGCAACAAATCACGTACGCATCCGCCGGCGAAATAGGCCTCGTAGCCGTGGTCGCGGAGCAGCTCGACAATCTTGTGTGCGCCGTCCCTCATCGTTCCTCCGCCGCCGCGCTGTGCGGTTCGGGCGGTCCGCGCAGTGTTGCCTCCGGCGCTCGCTTCGAACTCCCGAGCGCATGGCTCGGCATTATAGAGGATGGTGAAGATAATTTGAACTTCCGAGGGCCTGGGCGCGACTCAATTGAAAGAGAACCGGCCCGAATGGGGTATAATGATTCGCACAGCAACTCTTTCCGACGTGACGAGCTTGAGCGTCTCGAAAGCCAAAACCGGCGTCGACGAAGAGTTTGTGCTCGCGTGTCAAAAGGGCGACCACGCCGCGTTTCGACGGCTGTACAACGAGTACAAACACAAGATCGTCGGCATCGTGCGAAATGTGATCGGCCCCACCGCGGATCTCGACGATGTGGTGCAGACCGTATTCGTCGAAATCTACAAGTCGATTCGGCACTACAAAGGTGATTCGAAGCTCTCGACCTGGATCTATCGCCTGAGCGTCAACGTCGCTCTCCAGCACATTCGGCGTGCCAAACGGCGCCGCTGGTTCATCTTGACCAGCGATACCGAGGTGCTCGAGCGTACGCTCCCGGTCGACATCATCGGTCAGGTCGAAGGGCGGCAGATGTTGCAGAAGATCTACGAGCTGTTGGACACGATCAAACCGAAGAAGCGTACCGTGTACATTCTGCACGAGCTGCAGGGCATGGACGTCGACGAGATCAGCGAGGTTGTCGGTGTGCCGACGAACACGGTGAAATCACGATTGTTCCATGCGCGTAAAGAGATGTTGGCCAAGCTGGCCAAAGCTCGGATGATGTAGGAGGCCGCATGGCTATTGACGACCAGACCATGCAAGAGCTGTTCGATTACCTCGACGGGCACTGCGTTGGCGCCGCTCGCGAGTCGCTCGAACGGCGTCTGGCGGATGATGCTGCACTTCGGGATGAGCTCGAGCGCTTGCGTCGGTATCGCACGCTGATGAGCGAGGTCGCTCGTACGCAGGATGCGGCCGAGACGGCATGGCCCGCGCTCGACCGGGCGGTGGCGAATCGTATCGAGAGCTTGCAGTCGTCTCGCTCGTCGCTCGGTCTGATGGGTCTGTTCGGTCGACCGCTCTTCGCCGCCGGGCTCGCCTCGGTGCTCGTGGTGCTGGCGTACGTCGGCGTGCGGGAGTTACGCCGCCCCACGCCCAATCCGGGCTCGAATCGGACCCGGGCGATCGCTCCTCGGCCCGCCGACAGCGTCGTCTTGTCACGGCGTGGCTTCGAGCGCGCGCCTTCGCTCACCCTGGCACGGATCGATGCGGTGAAGGGTACGCTCTTGGTGCGCGTAGAGGGCACTCCGCGAGCCCTGGTGCCTGGCCAGAGCGTCGTCACCCGCCACGGCCAGCGGTTCATCGTCGGCGATGCCAGCGAGGCGAGCATACGTCTCGGGAAACATCGGGTGGTCTTGAAGGCGTCGACGGACGTCGAGCTCGTCGCCCACTCCTCGGCCGTGACCCATCTCCGTTTGAGACGAGGGAGCGTGCTCTCCGAGGTCGCGCGCCGAGGGCCGAAGGAAGAGTATCGCGTCGATGCTGGCGCCTACAAGGTCGTCGTCAAGGGTACGCGCTTCAGCGTCACCCTCGATCCCGAGACACAGAAGGTGCGCGTCAAGGTCTTCCATGGTCGCGTCGTGGTGGCGAGCCGTCTCGGGAAGAGCCCCGATCGGGTGCTCGTCCACGACATGGACGAGACCTTCGACGAGCCGCCAACGACGACGATGCGACTCGGGAAGAGGGAGGTCGAGGCCCCCAAAACGCCAATCGTCGCGCCCGCTCCGCGACAAACGCCGACGCCGAGACGGCTTCGCGTGCGACGTCGCGCGCCGCGGCCGACGACCGTCGCGCAGACCCAGCGCCGAAAACTCAAGCGCAACCAGGAGCGTCCGATCGTTCACAAGAAGCCGCGCAAAGAGATCCTGATCGTCGTTCCGCGGCAACAGATGGGCCTGCCTCCGACTCCGCCGTCGCCCCGGCCGACGCCCGAGACGCGCCTGGAGGTCTCGCGCATTCTGCGGCAAGCCGTCCTCGCCGCCGAGAAAGGACGCTGCGCCGACGCCCTCGTCGTGCTGCAACCGATGCTGACGGCGCCGCGCCAGGGCGGGTACGCCGATGCGCTCTACGTGGCGGGCTATTGTCACGCGAAATTGGGTCGCCGCGCCGAATCGCGTCGCTTCATGCGCGCCTATCTGCGTATCGCGCCGCGCGGTCGTTGGATTCGCAAAGCCGGTGATCTGATCAATCCGCCGCGCCCGACGCTCCGTCGCCTACAGTCGCAGCCCTAGCCCAGGCCTGACGGGCGAATCCGCTCTACGCCTTCGTCGATGAGGTGCCCTCGAGCGGCGCCCGATCGCGGTTTCAGACGCTCTTCGCCCAGTATCGGTGCGTCCAAGCAGGGGGACCCTTCGTCGGTGCGCCGACCTACGCCCGAAGCGACACGCTAGTTCGTCGAGGTCGAAACGCAGGCGCGGTTGACGAGCGTCTGACCCGAGGCGAGGAACTGGCAGCGGTAGCCC
>JAGQJP010000620.1 GCA_020430585.1 Myxococcales bacterium
AGCGCCAGACTTCGGCAACCATTCGCCTCTTTCAGCTCGCACCCGCGCTTGTAGTAGCGGACGGCGAGTCGAAGCTCACGACGGCCGAGGTCACCGCGTTCGAGTTGAAATCCGAGGGCTGTGCACGATGGTCCCCAGTCCAGACGACAGGCGCTCTCGAAGTAGCGCGCCGATAGGCTGAGACGGCGACGGGTCCGCGGTTTTTGCGCCAGACGAACGCCGAGGCGATGGCAGGAGACCCGATCCCCGCGCTCGCACTCCTGGTGAAGCGCGCAGCTCTCGGAATGCTCCGTCGCGCAGACCTCCCGCGGAGCTGGCAGGCGGCTCACCGACGCGCATCCGACCACGCTGCAGAGGGCCAAGAGCGCCAGTTGGGCTTGCCAAGATTTCAGAAAGACGAAATACTTTTCTTCAACCGCGAGTTGAGATATTATCACGATGCGTTCACATTCGACTTTCACCGGTCGAATTCCTTTGAAATTTGTTGCTACGAAAAAAAATGGCTCGACACTTAGTTGTCCGCTATGTTATCTCCTATAGCTGAAAAAGATTCCAACATATCAAGCAAGGATCGGGAGTCATGGACAAACTACTCAACGACCACACCGTTTTGTCGTCCCATCAAGTGTGCCGCATCCTGCAAGCTAGCCCCTCTGCGGTGATCAACTGGATCGACCAGGGCATGCTGAACGGTTTTCGCACGCCGGGCGGCCATCGACGCGTAAAGGTTGCCGACCTGCGCGACTTCTTGAAGAATCACAACATGCCGGTTCCGCCGGTGCTGCGCGGAAAGCCATCCCGCCGCCCCCGGGTCTTCATTATCGACGACGAGCAGAAAGTAATCAACGCGATCAAACGCGGCATGAAAATGTCCCGCGCCGAGGTCGACGTCGATGGGGCGACCGACGGCGTCGAAGCTCTGGTCTCGATCGGCATGAACCCCCCCGATTTGATCCTGCTCGACATCTACATGGACGGGCTCGACGGCTTCGAGGTCTGTAAACGCCTGCGGAAGATCGAACAGCTGCAGGAGGTACGAATCGTCGCGGTGTCGGGCAGCCCCTCCGAGAACGACCGCCGCAAGATCCTCAAATACGGTGCCGAAGAGTATTGGGAGAAGCCGGTCGACGTCGGACGCATCACACACTTTCTCGGCGTCGATTCCGAGTACGACGCGCACCCCTGACCGCGGCTCCCGCAGTGGGGTCGATCGGTTGGATCTCCGTCCCTAACCGGGGGTAACGAATGGACTTTCGTTCGTATCCGATTCTCTACGTCGACGACGAGAATCCCAATCGCGTCGTGATGAAGCACAACCTGAAGGACGAGTTCGACTTGATCCTCGCCGAATCGGGGGAGCAGGCGCTGCAGATTCTCGAGTCCAAGCCGATCGCGGTCCTGCTCGCCGACCAGCGGATGCCGAACATGACGGGCGTCGAGCTCTGCGAACAGGTTCGTCCACTCTACCCCGACGTGGAGCGGGTGATCATCACCGCCTATAGCGATCTGCAAGCCACGGTCGACGCGATCAATCGCGGGCGCGTGGCGCGTTTCATCAAGAAGCCCTGGACGACCCCCGAGCTCGTCTCGACGCTGCGCGACAGCATACGTCTGCACCATCAACGCAAGGTCACCGAGCAACTCGAGATGAAGCTGATCCAGTTCGACCGGATGGCGAATCTCGGCCTGGCGGCGATGGGCGTCGCACACGACCTCAAACAGCCACTCGCGGTGATCGTCCCGAGCCTCGATTCGGCGCAGTTCGCCATCGCGCAGATGCGCCGCAACAGCGGGGTCGACGCCCGCACGCTGCAGCTGATCGGCGAGCTCCAAGAAGCGGTCTCGGACATTCGGGAGGGCGTGGGAATGCTGCGCCACCTCTCCGACGCGGTGATCGACATGGCGCGTCATCCCGCCGGCGATGCGACGCTCTCGAACGCCCTCGATGTGATCCAGAGCGCCCTGCGCATCACGCGCACGACCATTCAACGCAAGGGACGCTTGACGATCGAGCTGCCCGACGAGCCGGTCTATTTTCACGGATCCGCGAGCCGCCTGGCGCAGCTGGTGGTGAATTTGCTGATCAACGCGACGCAGTCGTTTCGCCACACGAAGCCCCGAGATAACTGGATCCGCCTCGAGCTCGAGGCCGACGAGACGATGCTGACGATCAGCGTCTCCGATAATGGCTGCGGCATCGCCAACGAACATCGAGAGAACGTGTTCTCGCCGCTCTACACCACCAAAGGCCGCGAAGGGACTGGGGTTGGGCTCGCGATCTGCCGACAGGTCGCGCAAGAGCTCAATGGCAGCGTCGACTTCGAAAGCGAGGTCGACCAGGGCACCCGCTTTATGGTGCGCATTCCCCGCGCTTCGAACGGAACGAAATCCTTGGCCTGATCGGGGCGGATCGCCAAACTTCAAGCGTCATTCATATTTTCTTTTCCACGACCCTGTGGTATCGTTAAGATGTTCAAAACCGGAGCTTGTATCGACCGAAGGCAAATGCGAGTCGCTGAAAAGCGGCCGCAAGAGGCTGCTCGTGCGGGATGACCGATCATCGCTGGCTTCCGTCGCGATCGAGAGCAACACGGCGACCAATTGGTGGCGAATGCTATTCGCGCTTTCGCCCGGCATGCTGCATTCCATCGACCAGAACGGACGCTTCGTCGATGTCAATCAAGCCTGGCTCGACGCGACGGGGTACGCCCGTGACGAGGTGATCGGACAGTCGGCCCTCTTCGTGATGACCGACGAGTCCGCGCGCTACGCCTTCGAGCAGGTGCTGCCGACGTTCTGGGAGACGGGATTCGTCCGCGACATCCACTATCGCTACCGCCGCCGCGATGGCAGCCTGATCGACGTCGTCGTCGATTGCAATTCGGTGATCCACCCCGAGACGGGACGCTCCGTCTCCCTCTCGTATGTCCGCGACGTCACGGCGTTGATGAAGAGCGAGCGGGCATTGCGCGAGAGCGAGACGCGCTACGCCCTGGCCGTCCAGGGGGCGAACGACGGGATCTGGGACTGGACGATCGACGAGCAGCGGATCCACTTCTCGCCTCGATTTTCTGCGATGCTGGGCTACGACGATGGCGAGTTCGGTGAGACCCCCGAGCGCTGGCTCGAGCAGATTCACGAAGACGACCGCACCCTCTTCGAGCTGGCGCTGCAAAAGCACTTCGACGGGCTCGCCCCGAGTTTCGAGTGCGAGTGTCGCGTGCGAACCCGCACGGGCGAATTTCGCTGGGTTCGCGTCCGAGGCGTCGCCGTGCGCG
>JAGQJP010000621.1 GCA_020430585.1 Myxococcales bacterium
ACTCGACGCTCCAGTGGATCTCGTGATCGAAGCCACCGCTGCGATAGAGGTAGCGCGCCATCGACGAGATGTACATCGTGTCCCAGCCGTAGCCGTAGGCGAAGCCCCAGTACACGTCGTAGACACCCGCGCCGAGGTTGAGCCGCCCGATCAGCGGATTGCCTTCGCTCGTCGAGTAGGCGTTGATCGTCTTGGAGGAGCGGACGAGGGGCGCCGTGAAGCCGCTCTCGAACGAGAGGGCGTTACGACCGCGGCGTAGGAGCTGGAAGACAGCGCCGATCGTCGGGTCACCGGTGTGCATGTGTGCGCTGACGCCGCCACCGCGAGGATCGGAGAGCGCGAAGAGCTGAAACAGCGGCATGTGTAGCGTGAGCGTCACGTACCGCGCGACGCCGAGCTCTCCGTAGAGGCCGATGACGAGCTCGTGGTAGGTTCCGATCCGGATGGCGTTGCCGCTCCCATCGCTATAGTGCAAACCGGGCAGCCAGCGCGCCGACAGCTTGGCGTAGCCGTGCCCTTGTGGCTGCGTCCAGGGGCCGGCAGCGAGATCGGGTACGGCGACGACGAGAGACAATGGGATGACGAGCGCGAGCAACGCTAGCAAGCGATGAAGGGTGCGGGCTACCACGGGAGACGCTCGCCGTTTGCGTGCCAGAACGAACCGCTCGTCTCGGCGGTCAGCTCGTCGATGCGGGCGATCAAGCCCCTCGCTGACTCCGATGGCTCGCAGAGCCCGTTCCCCCCCGTCATCTCGGTGCGCACCCAGCCGGGGTGCAGAATCGCCACGGCGATCTGCTTGGGAGCGAGATCCTGGGCGAGGGAAACCGAGGCAGCGTTGAGGGCCGCTTTCGACATTCGGTAGCCGTACGAGCCGCCCGAGGTGTTGTCGCTCAACGAGCCCATCCGGCTCGTGATCATCGCCACCTTGCTTCCGGCGTGAAGATTGGGCAAGAGCGCCGTCGTCACGCGCAGGGGCCCGATCGCGTTGACCTCGAGCTGCCGTCGAATCGCATCGAAGCTCGGGCGCGGCAGCGACTCGAAGGTCAGGATTCCGGCGTTGTTGACGAGCCAATCGAGGGACTGCCCGGCGAGCTGTGCGACGAGCGCCGCGACCCCATCGTCGTCGGTCACGTCGACACCGTCGATCACCCGCAACGAGAGCGCGCGAAGCGCCGGCGACGCGGTGCGGCAAACCGCGATCACCTCGTCTCCCCGCGCAGAGAGTTGACGACAGAGCTCGAGGCCAATCCCGCGATTCGCCCCGGTGATCAAGATCGTTGTCATCGCGTCCGATCTCCACAATGGCCGAACCGTCACCATACCGAAAAAATCGGCCCTTGAAAAGCGCTGGCACCACGACGCGGCGCGGGTTGAACGCCACGCCAGAAGACCCGCAACGGACGCCGACGAGCGCGATTTCACTGGCGGTTTCTCGAGCGCCTTCACCTGCGGTTTCTCGAACGACGGACGAGAGAGGGAGACACAAAAATCTTTCCTTTTAATTTCCTGGCATTGGGAAAAAGCCCCTTTCAAGGCTCGGCGGGTTGGACTATACAGGCGCCGTTCGGGTACCCGCACCTTTTGAATCTCTCATGCTGATCGACGCGGGCTCGAACGGGAGCCGATTCAGGAATGCAACAGGCGAGCGAATCACATTCAGCCCCGGCCCGACTCTTCCGCGAGCTCTACCGCAGCCTCCACCCGCGAGCCCACATCGGCACGATTCTGATCGCGATCGTGATCGGCGCCGTCGTCGGCTTCGCCTCGATCGGCTTCCGCTATCTGATCGACTGGGTGCAATGGATCTATGGCGCCCACGGCGAAACCGTGATGCCCGCCCTCGGGCGCCTGGCCTGGTACTGGAAGATCCTGATCCCCACCGCGGGCGGCCTGCTCGTCGGGTTGCTCGTCGACTTCGTCGTCACCGAAGCGGGGGGCCACGGAATCCCCGAGGTGATGGAGTCGTTGACCCGGAGCTACGGCATGATCCGCGGGCGCGTCGTTTGGGGCAAAGCGATCGCCACCGCATTGAGCGTGGGCTCCGGAGGATCGGTCGGCCGTGAGGGTCCGATCGTACAGGTCGGCGCGGCGATCGGCTCGGTCTTGGCGCAGTGGCTGCGCGTCACGCCCGATCGCGTGCGGATGATGGTCGGCTGCGGCGCAGCGGGCGCGATCGCGGCGACTTTCAACGCTCCGATCGCCGGGGTGCTCTTCACCGTCGAGGTGATCCTGGGCCATTTCGCGATCCCCTTGTTCTCACCGCTGGTCGTATCGTCGGTGAGCGCGACGATCGTCTCCCGCGTCTTCCTCGGTAACCACCCGGCGTTCAAGATCCCGGTCTACCATCTGTACAACGTCTGGGAGCTGCCGGCCTACGTCGTGTTGAGCGTCGGCATCGGCTTTCTGGCGATTCTCTTCCTCTACGCGATGCGCAAGGCGTCCAAGTTCGCCAAGAAGCTGCCGATCCCGCACTATCTGATCCCCGCGCTCGGCGGTTTGATCGTCGGCTCGATGGCGATCGCCTTCCCCCAGATCTGGGGCGTCGGGTACGACACCGTCGAGAAGACGCTCTACGGCAAAGAGATTTGGCTGCTCTTGATCCCGCTGGTCTTCGTCAAGATCGCGGCGACGACCGTCACGGTAGCCAGCGGCGCCTCTGGAGGCGTTTTCGCTCCCTCGCTCTTCATCGGCGCGATGGCGGGCGGCGCATTCGGCGGCTTTCTGGAGCGGGTACAGTGGATTCCCGGCGTCACCGCGGGCTCGTACGCCCTTGTCGGGATGGCGGCGATGGTCGCCGCAGCGACCCACGCACCGCTGACGATGATGGTGATCGTCTATGAGATGACGAGCGAGTACAGCCTGATCCTGCCGATCATGATCGGCACGATTATCTCGAGCTTGCTGGTCTTGCGTCTCTATCGATTCTCGGTATACACCCAGAAGCTCGCCGATCGGGGCCTGGATCCTGATACTCTGCTCGAGGTCGGGATCATGACCAACACGCGCGTCGAGGACCTGATGCGCACCGACATCCCGACGATTCAAGAGTCGACGCCGCTCAACGACGTGCTGAAGCTGACGCTGACCAGGCGCCATCATCAATACTACGTCCTGGACGACCTCGATCAGCTTCGCGGTGTGATCTCGATCTACGCCCTCAACGAGTGGATCAAGAAGCACCCGCGCAACAAGAAAACCCGGGCGCGGAATGTGATGGAGCCGGCGCCGCGCACGGTGCAGGCCGACGAGACGGTCGCCCAGTGCATGTCGATCTTCTCCGCCACCGAGCACGACGAGCTGCCCGTGATCGACGTGATCGCCAACCGCCACGTCTTCGTCGGGATCATCACCGAGAAGGACGTCGTCGCCCTCTACAATCGCGAGGTGCTGCACCAGGGTAGCCTCGGCGTCAAGTATGTACGGCGCGACGAAGAGCGGGTGCGTCAAGACTTCGTCACCGTCGCCGAAGACGAGGCGGTCGAGCTGATCCCGATCGTCGGCTGGCTCGAAGGTCGATCGCTGCGACAGCTCGAGCTTCGCAAGACCTACAACGTCAACGTCGTCGCCGTGAAATCCTACCGCCCCGACGGCGCCCTCGATCACTCCGTCCCCGATCCCGACATGCCCCTGACCCATCGCGACAGCCTGATCGTCGTCGGCGACAAGGACGACGTCGAACGCCTCAACGACGACGTCAAGTCTGGACAGCGCAGTGAGCAACGCGTCCACGACGACGATGAAGAGAGCGTGAACGTTGTCGTAAAATTGGGCACCGCCGAAAAACCGTAGCCAGTCTGCCGACCCGCGGTCGGTTTTCCACAGGCTTTCACACAGCGCTTGTGGGAAGCTGACGCGGCGTGTCGAAAAAGTAGGCAACCATGAAAAACGGATGAAACTTCCCGCCCCTAGGCTCTCGGCTCCACAGAGTTCTACACAGCGGGTGTTGGCAAACCGGCCACCGATGCGGGTGCGGCGGACGAACCACTCTCACGCTTGAGAATTTCAGCTGCATCTCGCCGTTGGAGCCGCAAGGGACGATCCTCTCCCCCTGCGGATCGTCGCCGGGGCGATTGACCCGTGGGCGACGGCGTTGGTAGACTGGGGCCCGAACCGCCGTCGTCACTCGGCGCATCGTGCGCCGGGGGGACGCGGCGACAGACCGGAGCAGCTCATGCAATACCGCAACCTCGGCTCGTCGGGCGTCAACGTCTCGACGCTCTGTCTGGGCGCGATGACCTTTGGTGAAGCCGACGAGAGCTCTTTCATGCACAAGGTCGGATGCGACGAGCGGACCGCCCACGCGATCTGTGACCGCGCCGTCGAGGCGGGGATCAACTTCATCGACGTCGCCGACATCTATGGGCAGGACGGCCTCTCCGAGCGGGTCCTCGGCTCGTGGCTCGCCGCCAGCGGCAGGCGGGACGAGCTCGTCGTGGCGACGAAGTTCCGCTTTCGAATGAAACCCCACGCCAATGGCAGCGGCGCCTCGCGCTTCCACATCGTCCGCGCCTGCGACGAGAGCCTGAAGAGGCTACGCACCGACCGGATCGACCTCTACCAGATCCACATGCAGGACATCACCGTCCCCGAAGAGGAGACGCTGCGCGCCCTCGACGACCTGGTGCGCCAGGGCAAGGTGCTCTACATCGGCTGCTCGAACTATGCGGCGTATCGGATGGTCCAGAGCCTGGGCATCGCCGACAAGCGCGGCTATGCGGGCTATGTCGCGCTGCAGGCGCAGTACAGCCTGATCGAGCGCAACCTCGAGCGAGAGCACATCCCGGCCTGTCGCGAATTTGGCCTCGGACTGCTCCCCTGGTCGCCCCTGGCGGGCGGATTCCTGACGGGCAAGTATCGTCGCGGAACGCAGGCTCCGAGCGGCGCGCGCCTCGAGCGCACGCGCTTCAACTATTCGTACTACGACAAGGAGCAGAACTGGCGCGTCCTCGACACATTGCTCCAGGTCGCCGAGGAGAGTGGCGGGAGCCCGGCGCAGGTCGCCCTCGCCTGGCTCCTGCGCCGACCGCAGGTCAGCTCGGTGATCTTCGGCTGCCGCTCACTCGAACAGCTCGACCAGAACCTCGCTGCCGAGAGCCTGACCTTGAGCGACGAGCAGGTCGCCCGCCTCGAGGAGGTGAGCCGACCCGATTGGGGCTATCCCTACAGCTTCATCCGAGGCGTGCAAGAGCGATGGTGACCCCCCGAAGCGGCGACGGGAGCGACGAGGCGAACGACGACGCGGCCCACGGTGCGCGCGACGCAGCGTTCGACGATCTCGACAGCGGTGTGCTCGTCGTGGGCGCAGGCCCCGCGGGAAGCGCGGCTGCCGCGGCGTTGGCGCGGCTCGGGGTCCCCGTGACGCTCGTCGACCGCCGTTCCTTCCCCCGAGAGAAGATCTGCGGTGACGGGATCAGCCCGCTAGCGCTCGAAGGGCTCGCCCGCCTCGGCTTCGACCTCGGGCGCTTTTCGACGCGCGGCGATATGCCCCGCTGCGACTTCGTCTCACCCGCCGGCCGGGTCTGGCGCGCCCACTATCCAAGGCTCGAGTCCGCAGCCCGCGGCGGTGCGACGATCGACCACGGCTTCGTCATCGCTCGCCACGAGTTCGATCACGCCCTGCTGCAACACGCTCGCGCTTGCGGCGCGCGAATCGTCGAGCGCTGTCGCTACCGCTCGATCGCCAGCGATGGCGCGGGCTGGCGCGTCGAGCTCAGCATCGGCGACGAGCCGGTCACGTTGCGACCAGCGGCGATCATCGCCGCCGACGGAGAACATTCCACGCTGCGTCGCGACCTCAGCGGAGGCGCGCGCAGAGACGAAGAGTGGCTCGCCGTGCGCGCCTATCTTCGCAGCCTCCGCGAGCCGGTGCCGCAGATGAGCTTTCACTTCACCCGGGACGTGCTCCCGGGCTACGGCTGGATCTTTCCCGCCGATCCAGACACCGATGGCCCCCGCGCCAACGTCGGCGTCTATTTCCGCTACAGCCGCCTCGCCCAAAGCGGCCACTCGCCCAAAGAGCTCTTTCGACGCTTCGTGAGCCCGCTGATCGAGGCCACTGACGGGGTTCTGCGAGGGGCCGAGCTCGAGACGACGCCCCAGGGCTACCCGATCACGCCCTACGACCCGCGGCGGCGCCTCGTCTTTCGCAACGCCCTCCTCGCCGGGGATGCCGCGGGCGTCGCCGATCCGCTGACCGGTGAGGGGATCGGTCCGGCGATCCGCTCGGGCGAGCTCGCCGCCGCCGCCGCCGCGCGCTTCGTTCATACACGCGAGCCCGCCGACCTGTTGCGCTACCCCCTCGAGCTGAAGGATACCCTCAACGCGACGCGGCGACGCGGGCTGTTTCTGCTCTACCTCCTCGAGCGGCAGAGCTGGTTGGTCGATCGCCTCTTCGAGCGAGCCGACGGCGATCGTCGCCTCGCCGACCGGGTCTTTCGTGTGCTCAGCGGTGATCTGCCCCTCCGTCGCATCTTTCGCCCCTCCGTGTTCCTGCGGATCTATTGGCCGGCGCGCCGCCTCTGAGCGATGACCCACCGCTTTTCGGTTGAAGAATCGCCCCGCCTCGCGCTAAGGTGTCGAACGTGCAACCCCAATGCGGAGAATGGAACAACGATGCGAGCACACCTACGATTGATGGTCCTTGTCGTCCTCTGGCTCGTGCCACTCGTCAGCGGCTGCGGCAGCTCGTCGAAATCGAATGACGGTGACAGCGCGCAAACCGGTGACAGCGTCATCCGTGGCGACATCCAGCTCGACACCGACAGCGGAGTGGGTCTCGACATCGTCACTCCGGAGGATACGTCGCTCCCCGACGACAGCTCGACCCAAGTCGACGTCGCCCCTGTAGACCTCTCCACCGAAGACAGCCCGATCGGGGCCGACATCTCGCCCGACACCTCGGCGGACGTCGGCGCCTCGCAGAAGGTGGTCTTTGTCGCGCTCGGCGACTTCGGCACCGGGGGCAGCGGCCAGCTGCAGGTTGCCGCGGGGATCAAGAGCTACTGTGACCAGAATCGCTGCGACTTCATCCTCGGTCTGGGCGACTTGATCTACGACTCCGGCGTCAGCAGCGTCGACGACAGCCAGTTCCAGACGAAGTTCGAGACGCCGTACAAGAACCTCGACCTCGTATTCTACCAGTCTCCTGGCAATCACGACTATTACGGCGGTGCAGCGAGCATCTCGGCGATGATCGCCTACACCGAGAAGAGCACCAAGTGGTACATGCCGAGTACCTACTACGCGTTCACCAAAGCCCACGTCGACTTCTTCTCGCTCGACACCTATCAGTCCGACAACACGACGTATTACGGTGACGAGATCGGCTGGTTCAAGAACGCCCTGACGACGAGCAAGGGCACGTGGCGCGTCGCCTACGGGCACTACCCGCTGCGCTCGAACGGCGTGCACGGCGATACGACGGGCCGGCGCGCCCAGTTCCTACGCGAGAGCCTCTGCGGCAACGTCGACATCTACTTTGCCGGGCACGATCACAACCTCGAGTACCTCACCGACTACTGCGGCGTGATCCTCGTCGTCAGCGGCGCCGGCGGCGGTACGCGCACGTTGGCCTCGGGCGGAAATCAGATCGCCGGCTTCGGCGACCAGCTCGGCTTCACCGTGGTGACGATCGAGGACGACAAGCTCTGGTTCACCTTTCACGACGAGGACGGGACCCAGCTCTACAAGAGCCCGGTGCGGACCAAGATCAAGCTCGACTGCGGCGCCGACGGCGTCTGCGATGGGCGCTGTGCCTCCGACCCCGATTGCTCGTCGCAGGATTGCACCGCGGGGAACAGCTGCAACATCCACTGCACGATGGACGTCGATTGCCGCTCCGACTGCCCCTGCGATTTCAACAAGGACATCTGCGAGCCACTCGAGAAGGGCTCGACGACGCGCTGCGCCTGCGACCCGGACTGCATGAACGAGGACGCGGCGCCCTGCAAGAAAGACGGCCACTGCGACTCCTGGTGCCCGACCGGCACCGATCCAGACTGCTGACCCTGAAAAGCCGATGGACCTGCAGCAAACACTGTTCGACAAGAGCAAGTCGGTAGAGTTCCGCCGAACGATCGGCGTCCTCGAAGCGACGACGATCGGCGTCGGCTCGCTGATGGGCGCCGGGCTCTATGTCCTGGTCGGCATCGCCGCGGCCCAGGCGGGCCCGGGCGTCTGGCTCGCCTACGCGGTCTGCGGCGTCTTGACCTTCCTCTCGGTGCTGATGTATGGCGAGCTCGGACGGCGACTGCCGATCTCCGGCGGCGGCTACATCTACGCCTACCGGACGCTGGGGAGCTTTTGGGGCTTCACCGTCGGCTGGCACCTCGCCGTCGGCAGCATCTTCGCCTGCGCGCTCTATGCCTACGGTTTCGCCTCCTACCTCGGCTCGCTATTGCCCGGCTCGATCGGCGGCGAGGCGTGGCTTCAGAAGTTGATCGCCGTGGCACTGGTCGCGCTGCTGATCGTCCTGGGCGCCCGCGGCGGTCGGGGCGGAGACCGGCTGCAGCGCCTCTTCACCTGGGGAAATCTGGTGATCCTGCTGGTGCTGGCGCTGGTCGCGCTGAGCTACTCGCGCGCCAGTCGGCTCGTGCCGCTGATGCCCAACGGTCTAGGCGGAGTCGGTGCGGCGATTTCGTTGATTTACATCTCGTTCTTCGGCTATCAGCTGATCGCCAACAGCGCCGAGGAGATCCAGGACGCGCCGCGCACGATCCCTCGGGCGATGCTCTACTCGATGCTGATCGCCAGCTTCTTCTACCTCTTGATCGCCGTCGTCTGCCTGGCCGCCGTCGATTGGACCGAGCTCGCCCGCTCGGATACACCGCTAGTCCTCGTCGCCTCGCGAGGCATCGGCACGCTCGGCGTGCTCCTCGTCGGTGTCGGTGGGATCCTCGCCTCGGGCGCCGCGCTCAATGGGACGTTGCTCAGCCAGGGTCGACAGATCTACGCAATGGGCCGCGATCGGCTGTTGCCCGAGCTCGTCAGCCGGGTCGACGAGCAGACGAAGGTCCCTCGTGCAGCGCTCTTCGCTGGCGCCGCGGCGACGATCCTCGTGATCCTCTTCGCCAGCGTGAGCTTCACGGCGAAGGCGGCGAACTTCGCGCTGCTCTTTTCGATGCTGCCGATCTCGGTCGCGCTCCATCGCCTGCTCCACGGCAGATCCGACGACGAGAGCGGCGAGCCCGGCGCGGATCGGGACGCCTCGATGCGTCGCGAGAGCGTGGTGAGCGCCTTGCCGACCCAGCGCGAGAGCCGCGCGGGTGTCTTGCCGACCGCAGACCCCAGCTCGGCTGCCGCGCCGATCGCAGACGCCAGCTCGGCTGCCGCGCCGATCGCAGACGCCAGCTCGGCTGCCGCGCCGACCCAACGCGAGAGCCGCGCGGGTGTCTTGCCGACCGTGGGCGCCAGCGGGCTGCTACCCCCGCCCGTCCCGCTCTGGCTACGCGCCCTGCCCTGGGCCGCATTGGCTGCGAATCTGGCGCTGCTGTTGACCCTCGACATCCAGACCCTGCTCTTCGGCGGGACCGTCATCGGCGCGGGCTGCTTCGTCTTCATCATCTACTCCTACTCGTCGGAGAAGCGCGGCCAGGCGGGCTTCAGCGTCGACCTCGCGGGCGAAGAGGAGAGTCCCTTGGCGTTTCTCACGCGGGGCGAGCGGATCCTCGTGCCGATGGCCAACCCGCGAACGCAGGAGTCGCTCTTCTCGATCTCCCAGGCGCTGCTCTCCGCCAACGGCGGTGAGATCGTCGTCCTCAGCGTCGTCCGCGCCGAGCAGGGCCGCACGCCCC
>JAGQJP010000064.1 GCA_020430585.1 Myxococcales bacterium
AGCCCCGCGAACGCCGTCGAGAGCTGCTCGACGCCGGCCTGAAGGTGCTCGATCAGCGCGGAGACGTCGTGCTCGGGCAGAAACCGGCCGAGCATCGTCAGGCTCACGCCGTCGTCGGTCGTCCGCACCTGTCGAACGCTCATTGTCGCCTGGGGCGGGCGAAACGAGTGGTCGGCTGTCGGCACGAGCTCGGCGACGTTCTCGTCGAGAACCTGCAGCAGAGCGCGCAGGGCCGGCGTAATCGCCGACAGGTCGAAACTCGGAGCGCTCTCGGGCGTTACGGTCCACTCGGTGCCCAGCTCCTTCCCACTCGCCGTCGCGGCATCGATTCGACACGTTCCTGGAGAGAGACCGGCCGGAGCCAACGAGGAGATCCCCACCAGAGCCAGATCGGGATCGATCTCTTGCGCCCGGGCGAACGCCTCGAGAGCCTCGCGCAGCACGTCCCGGCCCAGCGCGGGCCATTCGCTCGGCGCACAACTCGCCGTCGACAGATGGGTCAACACGCTGTGGCCCTCGAGCGGAATCCCGTCGCTTCGAGAGAAAACAAAGCGAAACACAACGTGGCTCTTGACCATCGTCACGAGCTCGAGATTCGTCGGCCAGCCGACGAGGACACGCTTGGCCCGAAACAGATGGGTTTCGAGAAGCGTCCGCACGCCGAGGAAGTCCTGGTAGTGGCCGAACGTCCCGACCAAGTAGAGCGGTCGCGAAAAGGATCGCCCCTGAAACTGGGACGCCGCTTTGAGCTTGCAGAGAAAGTCGACTTTGCCGCTGCGCGCCCCCAAGCCGAAGATCGCACCGCCAGCGAGCACGGGCTCGAGTGGCTCTCCCGCGCAGGTTCGCCAGGTCTCGCGGTCGAGGTAGGGAACGGTGTCCAACGGCGAGCTGAGGATCAGCCCATCGCCCGCCGTCGTCGGACCTCGCAAGCCGATGATGTTGGCCTGCACCCGGTCTCCAACCGATGCCGTCTGTTCCACCAGCTCGAAATCGATGCAGCTCAGAAGATCCTTCAAGTAGTGGACGAGCACCAAGTTGCTCGACGGGTGCTGCGTGTCGCTGGAAATTACTTCGCGTGCTGCGCGGACGAGATCGAACGACATGTCACCTTTGGAGCTCGGAGGTCAAAACGGCCCCATTATTGCGTACCGCGCGCCGTAAATCAAGTGACGCCGATGGCGTTGGCAGTTGACGGCCGAAGGAGAGGCTCGTACGCTGCTTGCATCGCCTGTTGCCCCGGTCGACGACCGGAAGGGAGAGCGCAATGCGGATCGTTGCCCAACGTGTCGGATTCGGCCGCGTGACCGTCGATCGCCGCGTCGTCGGCGCGATCGATCGGGGGCTGCTGGTCCTCGTCGGCGTCCGAAAGGGCGACGGTGAAGACGACGTCGACTATCTCGCCGACAGGGTGATCCATCTGCGGATCTTCGAGGACGACGCGGGAAAGATGAACCGCTCGCTGCTCGAGATCGGTGGGCAACTGCTCGTCGTCAGCCAGTTCACCCTCTATGGCGATTGCCGCAAGGGTCGGCGTCCGTCGTTCGTCGCCGCCCTGGACCCCGTCGAGGCGAATCGCCTGATCGAACGCTTCGTCGTTCGCTGCCGCGCGGCGGGCGTTCAGACCGAGACGGGTGAGTTCGGGGCGAAGATGGCGGTCGAGCTGCTCAACGACGGGCCGGTCACGCTCTTGCTCGACAGCGAGAAGCAACTCTGAGGGGGGCGTCGCAACCACAGCGGGCGCAGGCGCGGCAACGGGGCGGGCTATTTCTTCTTCTTATGCTTGTGTTTGCTCTTCTTTTTCTTCTTGAGCTCTTTCTCTTCTTTTTCTTTGAGCTCTTCGCGACGCTTCTTCTCGGCCTCGGTCATCTTCAAGTTGACGTTGACGTAGTGCTCCAGAACACCACCCTTGTCTTGCCACGCGCGTCGCAGAATCTCGACCTGCGCAGGCTCGTAGCCCTCTTTCTCGATCCGAGCCGAGTACTTGTGGATGATCCGCTCTTCGCCTTTCCACTCTTCGACGACGAGGTTCTTGAGAATGTGGGGCGAGCGAATGTAGGCGCGAAACACGCGCTTGGCGCGCATCTTGTCGATGTCTTCCTGGGTCGTCTTCTTCTTCGCCAGCATCTCCTCTTCGCGTTTGCGAATCTCGGCTTCTTTGGTGTCCCAGGCTTTCTTCAACGCGTCGAGCTTCTTCTGAGAAATCGCGGGTGGCTTGAGTTGGAGCCCGTCCTTGTACACCGCGACCTTGGCGTCTTCGGGCGCAAAAATAATCTGTAGATTACCGTACTTGGTGCGCTTTCGCATATGATCGGCGATCATCTGCTCGCGCTTGCGCTGGGCCTCGGCGTTGCGATACTCGTTGAACCGACCGGTGAAGAAGGCGCGAAACAGATCGGGATCCTTGCGATAGAAATAGCCCGTCACACCCGCGAGGGCGACGATCGCGATCGCGATCACGCCCCAGAGCAGCCCCTTGCCTCGCTTCGGCTGAAAACCCATGTCATCGACGAGATCATCGGCGAAGGGGTCGCGCTCGGGCTGGCGCCGCTCATTCTCAGCCAAGACGCCAGAGACGAACGAGAGGTTCGCGTCCTCCGTCGAGGCGCCGTCGGCGGCTGGTTTGGACTCGCTCGAGCCGTTTGGTTTGCTGCTGGGCGGAGCGTCGGCCGCGGTGGCCTCGCTCTTCGGAGGAGACTCGGCCTTTTTGTCGCTCGGCGCCGGCGCGCCGGATTTCGATTCGATCCCGAGCTCTTCGATCAGCTCATCGAGCAAGCTTTCGGCCTTCGCCGAACTGCTCTTCATGTCGCTGTTCTTCTCCGTGGCCATCTGCCTCACCTCGTCCCCCGCGTTGTCTTAGGCTCGAAAATCACATGATACTATGGCAACACGCCCGCGACGTCAAGTGGCATCTTGCGTTCGCCGCGATATAGATCCTTCTGCGTCGCGATACGTATCGCTTTGGAGAGGGGAGCCGATTGCGGAGCCGCTGTGTTCGCCGAATCTTCGAGTAGATTGACCTCCGTTTTCGCCCGAGGCGGGGAAAT
Source organism: Myxococcales bacterium (assembly GCA_020430585.1). Classification (GTDB taxonomy): domain Bacteria; phylum Myxococcota_A; class UBA9042; order JAGQJP01; family JAGQJP01; genus JAGQJP01. The sequence goes on from JAGQJP010000064.1 coordinate 3,045, forward strand.
GTCGATTTTTCCTCGAGATATCGGGCGACCGATTGACGCTCTGCGGCGGATCATCGTATAGTTTAGCAACATCACGAGGAGAGCATATGTCCAACCGACGCAACGACAACTCGGTCCTCTTTTCGCTCAAGCAGCTCAAGGAGATCGAGGTCACGAACGAGAACGCAGGCCCGCCGGGGAAGGCGGCGGCCCAGAAGAAGGGAAAGGCTCGCAAATTCAAGTCCTCGAACACCGAAGATACACAGTCGATCCTGGCTGGGCTGCTCGACGACACGACCAAAGAAGCCGAGGACGAGAAACGCGCGATCGAGACCCGCCTGCATCAGAGGGAGCTCGAGGAAGAGCGCAAGAAGATGGAGGAAGAGCGCCGCAAGATGGAAGAGGCGCGGCGCCGAATCGAGGAGGAGGGCGAGCGACGTCGGGGGATCGAGAATCGTCGCGACGAACGTCGGCGTGAAAAGGAGCTCCAGGAGAAGATCGCCCGGGGCGAGATCCTTCCCGAGCAGCTCGTCAAGAACCGCGTGAGTACGATCCCGGCGTACGAGACGGGGATCGGGATCAGCGGCCCGGTCAAGAAAGGCCTCAGCGGGATCGCGATCGGCGCGATCGCCGCCAGCATCGTCGCGCTCGGTATCGGCATCGGAACATATCTCTTCGCCGTGAGCGAGAAACCGGGGATGCGGCTCGATCACGTGACCTACAGCCCAGAATTGAATCTGGGAGCGAACGTCCTGATCGCTCGAGTCAGCGCGTTCAACCACAGCTCCGATCTGCTCTCCCGTTTTGCCAAGACGAACGTCGACCAGCTCGCCCTCGCGATTCTCAAGAAGAAGAGCGAGACCGTCACGCGCAACGACAACACCGAGACCAAGACGAAGAAGCGCAGGCGCCGTGGCCGACGACGCTCCAAGCTGAAGCTGGCCAAGAACAAGAAGACCCACGTTCTCAAAATCAACACGAATGTCTTCCGTGGGAAGAGCATCGTCAAGTAAGACTGCGTTCGCCAACCACCGATCGCGTAGTCGCGCTCGTGCCTGACACTAGACGTGTCGAAAACCGCGAACCTCAGGTAGTCGATAGGCTGCGCCGTCGAGCGAGATCGAGAAGCGGTCCGCCTCTGGGACGCACCTCCCGACCCAGCGAACGCCTTCCACCTCGCGAGGCTGGTCGGTCGTGATGATCAGCGCGTAGTCCTCGCCGCCCGCCACGATCAGCTCCCAGGGGTCGATCGCTGACGCCCGCGCAAACTGACTCAGGGCGTCGTCGGAACGCAGCGCAGAGAGCTCGAGGTCGGCTCCGACGTCGCTAGCGCGTAATATGTGGCCGAGATCCTGAAGAAAACCATCGCTCACGTCGATCGCAGCGTTCGGCCGCAACGACGCGCCCCCAAACAGCGCGGGAGCATCGCACCGCGGAATCGGGCGGCGTTGTGCGCGTCGGAGCTCGTCGAGAAACGGTGCCTCCCCGCGGTCCCGAAGCGGTCCATGCCCCCCCTGACGGTCGCGCTCGAGCACGATGTGCCCCGCCGCCGCCCATCCCAAGCGGCCGAGCACGCCGATCGCGTCGCCGGCTCGCGCGCCGTCGCGCCGCCACGCTGCGCCGCTGGTGAGCTCACCGATCGCGGTCACACTGAGCGTCAGCTCCTGCGTTCCGCCAGCGATATTGCCCCCAACCAGCTCGACCGCATAGCGCTTCGCACAGGCCGCCAGGCCGCCGGCGACGCCTTCGAGCCAGGCTAGCTCCCATTCGGCGGGCAGCGTCAGGCTCCAGAGGAACCAGCGTGGCTCGGCGCCCATCGCCGCGATGTCGCTGAGGTTGACGGCGAGCGCCTTCCAGCCGATGTCCTCGGGAGCGAAGCTCGCGCTCCGAAAGTGGCGCCCCTCGACGAGGCTATCGGTGGTGACGACGATCGGAGCGGCGGGCTGAATCATCGCGGCGTCGTCGCCTGGCCCGATCGCCACGGTCGTCGGTGGGAAGTGCGACAATAGGCGCTCGATCAGCGCGAACTCTCCGAGGCGATCGCTCAATCGTCGCCCCCATCGCCGTCGGTCGACGCCATCTCCCGATCGCTGGCCGCGTCGTCCGGCGTCGCTCCCGTAGCGGTGAGCGAGATCGGTTGATCAGCGCCTGGGCGGTCGGTCGCTTGCGCTCTCGGCGTCCCGGCAGAGGCCAGGGCACGTCGGTACCCGGGAAACGCGTCGTCATCGAACGCGCGGGCGAGCGCGAAAGCCGCCGCCCGTTGCTCGGGATCCAATGTTGCCGGCCACTCGGCGACGAGCTCGAGGATCAAGTCGCCCGGGGGCGCGCTCCGAACTCCCTCACCCCGCAGGCGGACGAAGTGCCGCACGCCTCCGAGGGGCGAGATATCGACGCTCTTGGGACCTTCGAGGGTAGGCACGCGGGTCAACCCGCCGCAGATCAACCGGGGGAGGGGTATCGGAACGACGGCTCGCAGATCGTGTCCGTCGATCACGAAGATTGGATCGGGTTCCACGTCGAGGGCGACGACGAGGTCGCCATCCGCTCCGCCATGGCGTCCCGCTTGGCCGAGGCCGCGGACCCGCAATCGACGTCGCACGCTGAATCCGGCGGGTATCGCGACGTCGAGCGACGTCCGTTCCTCGGTACGCCCGCTGCCATCGCAGGCGATGCACGCGGAGAGCCCGAGCAATCCGCGCCCACCGCACGCCCCACAGCGCGCGAAACGCCCGAGCACGACACCCGGGCGCCAGATCGCTCCGGCGCCGTCGCAGGCGGCACAGACCTCTACCGCGCCGCTCGTGACCACCCCGCGACCGGAACAGGGCTCGCATCGCGGAAAATGGGGGATCTCGATCGTTCGTCGACAGCCGAGGCACCAATCGACGAAGGGGATCGACAAGCGGTAGAGCGAGTCCCGTCCGCGCTGGGGTGATGCCGGCGGTCGCAGATCGCGCAGCGTTCGCCAGAATGCATCTCGCAGCCGCGAGGAGAGCCCGCCGCTGGCCGCATCCGTCCCGCTGCCCCGACGTCGATTCTGGTCATACAGGCGGCGCTGTACGGGGTCTCGTAGAACCTGGTAGGCGGCGGCGAGGTCCTGAAATCGCCCGAGCGCGGAGGGATCGTCCGGGCAGAGATCGGGATGGCACGTCGCGGCGATCGAGCGCCAGGCCCTTCGAATTTCGTCGGCGGAGGCGTCGCTGCGTACGCCGAGCGTCTCGTACAGGTCGTCCATCGGCTAGTCATTCGACGGGGGCGTGGATCCGCCGATCTCTCGAGCTCCCTGCGGCGTCAAGACTTGTAGACGATCTCGGTGATGCGATATGAGGATTTCTCGAGCATCCGCATGGAGTTGTTCAGTTCGGAGAGCGTCGCCTTCTCGCGGTCCAGCAAGGCGCGGGAGCGATCCATGTCGTGGCGGATCTTCTCCACCTCGTCTGGCGTGAGCAGGCTCCCGTACTCGGCCAGCGAGCGCTCACAGGTGTAGAGCAGGCCTTCGAGATCGACGCGAACATCGGCGAGCTCGCGCTTCATCGCGTCCTGATCCTTGTGGCGTTCCGCCTCGAGAACGAGCTCCTGAATCTTCTCCTCGGAGAGGCCGGTCGACGGGTTGACCTTGATCTTCTTCGCCTTGTTCGTTCCGAGGTCGACGGCGGAGACATGGAGGATTCCGTTGACGTCGACGTCGAAGGTGACCTCGACCTGGGGCACACCACGCGGGGCCGGCGGGATGCCGAGCAACTGAAATCTAGCTAGCGACTTGTTGTCCGATACCATCGGCCGCTCGCCCTGGCAGACGTGGATGTTGACCACGGGTTGATTGTCGCGCGCCGTCGTGAAGACTTCGCTACAGCTCGTTGGGATCGTGGTGTTCTTCTCGATCAGTTTGGTGAATACGCCGCCAGCGGTCTCGACCCCGAGCGAAAGCGGCAGGACGTCGAGGAGCAGAACCTGTTCCGCGTCGCCGGTCGCGATTCCAGCCTGCAACGACGCGCCAATCGCGACGGCTTCGTCAGGATTGACGCTCTTCGACGGCGCCTTGCTGAAGAAACCCTCGACCTTTTTCTGGACATACGGCATCTTCGTCATCCCGCCGACGAGCACGACCTGGTCGATCTCACCGACCGACATCCCCGCCTCGTCGAGGGAGAGGCGACAGTAGTCGAGGGTGCGATCGATCAGGTCCTCGACGAGGTTCTCGAGCTGCAAGCGCGTCAAGGTGACGTTGAGATGCTTTGGGCCCCCGGAGTCGGCGGCGATGAAGGGCAGGTTGACCTGCGTCTCGAGAGACGAGGAGAGCTCGAACTTCGCCTTCTCCGACGCCTCTTTCATGCGCTGGAGCGCCATGATCTCCTCGCGCAGGTCGATCCCGTTGTCGCGGTAGAATTGCTCGGCGAGAAAGTCGATGATCCGGATGTCGAAATCCTCTCCGCCCAAGAAGCTGTCGCCCGTCGTCGAGCGAACTTGGAACAGGCCGCGCGAAATCTCGAGGATCGAGATGTCGAAGGTGCCTCCTCCGAGGTCGTACACCGCGATCACACCTTCGATGCCGGTCTCGGAGCCGAAGGCGAGGGACGCCGCGGTGGGCTCGTTGATGATGCGGAGCACGTTGAGCCCCGCGATCCTCCCGGCGTCGCGAGTCGCCTGGCGCTGAGCATCGTCGAAATAGGCGGGCACCGTGATCACGGCGTCACCGACCGGCTCACCGAGATACTCTTCGGCGGTCTCCTTCATTTTCGAGAGCAGATAGGCGCTGATCTCCGTCGGCGAGTAAACACGACCGCCGACCTCGACACAGGCATCGCCGTTCTCCCCTTGAACGATCTGGTAGGGATACGCCATCCGCACGCGCTGTAGCTCTGGCGAATTGAATTTGCGACCGATCAAGCGCTTGACCGCGAAAACCGTACGCTCGGGGTTCGTGACCACCTGGCGCTTGGCGATCTGTCCGATCAAACGCTCGCCGTCTTCGGTGAACGCGACCATCGACGGCGTGGTGCGGCTACCTTCAGAGTTCGGAATGACGACGGGCGTCGTTCCTTCCAGAACGACGACGCAACAGTTTGTCGTTCCAAGGTCGATGCCGATGCACTTACTCATGAACCATCCATGTCGAGACCAGTGTCTTGTGGATGCAGAAGCTGGCGTATAGACAGTAAACTATCGCAAACTTGCGACGAGCGCAACCCTTTGAATCGGTCAGGAGGAGCCTTTCGCCGGTTGCTCGCCGTAATAGCGGCCGTACTGGTCGTAATAGTAATAGTAGCCATAGCCACGGCTCTGGAGATCGAGGCGATTGAGCACGACGCCGAGAATGCGCGCGCTCGTCCGCTCGAAGGTCTGCTTCGCGTGTCGCAGAGCTTCGCGCGACGTCTTGCCATACTTTGCGATGATGATCACGCCGTCGACGTACGAGCTGATCACCACGGGGTCGGTCACCGCCCCGAGGGGTGGGGAGTCGAAGATCAAATTCTTGTAGCGTTGCTGCAGGATCGTGACGAGCTCCTGGAACTTCTTGGTGTGCAAGAGCTCGGCCGGATTCGGCGGGAGCGGTCCGCAGGGTAGGAGATCGACGTTCGGCACCTCGGTCTTCTTGATGTACTCGCCGATGTCCTTGTTCTCGATCAGATAGCTCGAGAGGCCGACTTCGTTGGAGACGCCGAACACACGATGCAACCGAGGGCGGCGCATATCGGTATCGAGGATCAAGGTCGGCATCCCGCTCGAAGCCATCGTGATCGCGATGCTCACGGCTGTCGTCGTCTTTCCTTCTTGGGGGCTCGCGCTGGTCACGAGAAAGGTCTTGCTCTCGGACTCGGGTGTCATGAAGAGCAGGTTCGTGCGAATCGAACGGCAGAACTCCGCCTCGGTCGACTTCGGTTCGTGATGCACGAAGAGCTCGGGATTTTTGTACTTTCGCGCCTTCGACTCCTTGACGTTGGGAACGATTCCCAGAAACGAAAGCCCGAGCAACTCTTCGATGTCTTCGCGACCCTTGACCGTGTTGTCGACGAACTCGAAGAAAAAGGCGAGTCCGACGCCGCCGAAGAGCCCGAAAATGAAGCCGAGCAGGATATTGAGCTTGACCCGCGGCTTGACCGGCTCGAGCGGAGGCTTCGCCGGATCGAGGACGTAGACGTTGTTGGCCTGTTTGAGCTCCGCCGTCGCGGTCGAGGTGAGGTTGATGTTCTGATACTGCCGGATCAGCTGTTTGAGTCCCTCTTTGACGTCGTTGTACTCCGAGACCTTGCGATTGTACCGCTGCAGCAGCTGTCGCATGTTCAGGCGCTTTTCGCGCAGCGTCGTGAGCTTGCCGACGAGGCTGCGCTCGAGACGCATCGCCGCTCGGTACTCGAGCTCGTAACTCTTGAGAATTCGTTCGATCTCGCCACGCAACTTGAGACGCACCAGGGTTAGTTGTTTCTTGACCGAGAGGATCTTCGGATGCTTCGCCCCGTAGCTCTCTGCCAGGTCGCGATATCGATTCTCGAGCTTGATCGCCTCCATCTTCAGCGCGGCGATCAACTCGTTGTTGATCGCGGACCCAAGCGGGACGTCCGTGAGATTCTTCCCCGTGCTGAAGATCTTGATCTGGGAGACGATCGCTCGATTCTTCAACACCGCTTCGATCGCCCGGCTGTATTGGATCGAGTGCTCCTTGGTCTGCGTCGCGAGCTCCTTGAGGGAATCGGGATCGAGCTTGGAGTTGTTCTCGATCTCGAGGATCGCCTTCTCGAGCTTGTCTTTGAGGCGCTGCTCGTCCTCGATCTTCTTTTTGAGCCAGACCTTGACCTCGCTCGACTTCTGTCCGAGCCGGCGGATGTTGTACTTCTCGTACTGGCGGGCGATCTCGTTGGCCAGCATCGAGGCGACCCGCCGATTGGTGTCCTCGACGGAGATGTGCACCATCATGCTCTCTTTGACCGGCTCGACCTTGACGCGCTTGATGATGTAGGCCTCGAGGTCCGTCACCTTGCGCTTGCCCAATCCGAGGAGCTCCGGACGGTTGCGCAGATTCTTCGCCTCGATCACGCGCTTGGCGATCGTGCGGCTCTTGATCACCTTGAGCTGCGTCGCGAAGAACTGTCGTCGTTCGAAGTAGCCCGTGGCACCAAGCTGAATCACCTGCTGGGAGCCGGCCATGATCAACGGTGCCCGCGGCTCGATCACGATCGTCGCGGTGGCGACGTAAATCTTCGGTTGCCTCGTGGTGTAGAACGCGACGCCGACGGTGATCAGGGCCATCGTGAAAATGATCGTCCACTTGCGTTTGGTCAGCGTCCGCAGATAGCGTTGGATCGAGAACGATCCGTCGTTGGCGCCAGGGCCGACGTTCATGGCTCCCTCGAGGTCAGAGACGGGGAGTGCGACCGCCGGCGCCGCGCTACCCGGTCGTTCGTCGCGCCGGCTCCGGGCTGGCGCGCCACTAAAGGACGGTCTCGGGGACGAAGATGATGTCGCCCGGTTGGAGGAAGAAGTTCTTCGCCAATCCGCGGCTAATCAGCTCGACCGGCACCGGAATCCGTCGCTCGGCACGGTTCTTTCGGCGGGTGACGATGATGTAGTTGCGCCGAGCCGTGTTGGTGAAGCCGCCCGCGACGGAGATCGCCTGAATGATGTGCATCTCCGATTCGAAGGGGTAGGTTCCCGGGCGTTGCACCTGACCGATCACCGTGATCTTCTTCGAGTTGTACTGTTTGACGAAGACCGTGACCCAAGGACTCTTGAGGAACCCCGATTTGAGCCGCTCGCGGATCTCCTCTTCTACGGAGGTCGGTGTCAAGCCGTCGACCTTCACGGCGCCGATCAGCGGGAACTCGATCACCCCAGAGGGGGGCACGCGGAAGCTGCCCGATAGGTCCGGCTCGCGATAGACGCGGACCTCGAAGACGTCGCCCGGCCCGAGCGTCGCGCCAACGCTGATCCGCGTCAACGCCGGGTTGTCGAGGCGTTGATAGTTGAGCGATGCGGTCCGGCACCCTCCGGCGACGAACAGCACCGTGAGGAGCAAAGCGACTAGACTTGTCTTTTTCATACGCTAATACTTGAAGTTGATGCTTCCGAACACTTCGTGTTTGATGTACCCGCCGTAATCGGTGCTCGCGACGCCGTTCCCCGAGTTCGTCAGCTGGAATCCCGTCTGGTCGACGATCAGCTGGTAGCCAGCGGTGATCCCCATCCAGGAGAGAAAGTCCCAATCGACGCGGAGCTGGGCGACGACGAAATGATCGCGTCGGTTCAGGTCCTGTGTGCTTAGTGTCGGATCGACCAGTGACGGATCAAATTCCGCGTAGCGCTGATAGGAGTACTTTCCCTTGGCGTCGAGATAGACCCGGCGAAACAGCCGCATGCGGAACTGAATCAGCGCGTAGATGTCCTGATAGTAGTTGGCGTAGAGCGATTCGGCGAAGCCGAAGCCGCCCTCGAGACGAAGGAACATCGTCGGCGTGAAGTAGAAGTAGACGGCCGCGCGTCCCGTGGGCAGGTTGAAGCGCGGCCCGCTCTTGTGAAGCGAGTTTCCGTAACCGATAAACGCTTCGGCGGCGAATTTCTTGGTGAAGAAGCCCTTGAGCCCAACCGACGCCCGTATCGGCATCGAATCGACCTGGAAATCGCGCCAGTAGTCGACGTAGCGAAAGTTGACGTCGACGATCAGCGCCGTCTTTGGATAGAACTTCCAGGTGTAGAGCAGCCTCGCCTCGTGGGTGAAGCGGTTGCCGTCTCCGTAATCCTCGAAGTAGTCGAGGATGAAGTCGTAGCCGATACCGATCTCCATCTGTCGCCCGCCGGGCTTGAAGAGGAACTCGATCCCGACCTTGTTGAAGAGCCGGTTGAGGTTGCTGCCGCCGGGGGAGTTCTCGGTCTCGATCGAGCGCTTGAACTTTTCCCCGAGGCGGATCGTGAACATCCGTTTGGGCATGAACTCGGCGAGCAGATTCACCCCGCCGCCTGCGTTGGTCTGCTTTTTGGCACTCTTGTCGCTCGAGACGTAGACCTGGATGTCACCCTCGCCCTTGAACTCGAAACGGAACAGGCCATAGTCCGGGTTGAGGATCACGACCCCGGGAAGGAAGCGGAAGATCGTCGCGGCGATCGTGCCCTCCTCCTTGGCCTGGTAGAAGACGTTCGAGTCGTAGCGCACTTCGTTGAAGATGTAGGGTGAGATGCGGAAGCGCCCGACCTTGAAGCCGATCCGGCCGCCGCGCTCGTGGACGACATTTTCGGAGAATTGAAAGAAGAGGTCCGCTCCGCGTGCCGGCCGCGCTAGGAGGAGCGATGCGACGAACGCGAGGCTCAGCGTCAGTTTCGGCGCGAGGCGCGCGACATGTTTCCAGTTCATTCCTGCTCCGCGAGGGACCGACGTCGAATCATCTTCGTGCGCACCTTCGCTACAACGGGGAGATCACTCCGTGAGACTGCCGATTCGCGGTCGCGCCAGGAGCTCTCGAATATTTCGGTAGTGTACAACGGGATCGTCGACGGGCAGATCGGAATCCTTGGTCAACTCGACCTTCGGCCGTCCGTCCACACCGGTCTCGAGCGTTGGCAGACCGCAGCTGCGCATCACCCCACCCAGCTCGTCGACCTTGTTGCTGGCCAATGTGATCTTCAGATAGTCACTGTTCGCGTCGTCTTTGTCCTTGCGGGAGACCGACTCCGTCAGCGAGATGTAGAGTTGCTCCGATTTGCGCAGCATCGCGCGGATCCCGGCCAGGGATGCATTGATGCAGTTCAGGCGCTCGAGATCGTTCTTCTTCCGCGCCTTTTCGCGCAGACTGAACCCCTCTTTGATCGAGCTTTTGATCCGATCGATCATCTTCTCGGCGTCCTTGACCTTCTGCCGTCCCGTGAGGCGATTGACCTTCTCGAGGGCGTCGTTGTCCGGCGTGAGGGGCTTGCGTTGTGCAAAGATCCAGCCGATCGGGATCGCCAAAGCGCAAATTACGAGAAACAAACCGAGTTTTCTCATTCGAGTTCCCATGACGGTAATCGGTTAGTGTTACGATGTTATAGGTTTCCAGATTCGGGTGTCAACATTTTTCTCATCGATCGGACGGCGTAAGCCGGCGATTTGAGACGTTTTCCACTCGAATTTTGGCCCCGGATGGCGGTTTCGCCTTCGTCTCCGTGGCAGAGAACCAAACATGACGGTAAGTTGATGGGCGGCAGGCGGCGGATCAAATTCTTTGTCCGCTTCGGCGGGTACCGAGCTCGACCACCGGGACAAATGACGTGGCGTGAGCGGTCGGATCAGCCCTTGGGGAGGAACACGAAGGGGTACGAGAATGTGACGCTGCCGCCCTCGGGTGTGCCGAACTTCATCCGTTTGATCGTGTTCAGGATGCACGACCCGACGGAGGAGTCGACGGAGTTGTCCGAGAGTGAGGCCGTCGAGACCCGCCCCGATTCGGCGATCGTAAACTGCACGACCACCTTTCCGCTGAGCTTCGGATTCATCTTCAGACCCCGCTCGTAACAGGCCTTGATTCGACTGAGACGGCGGCGGATGACGCTGGTGACCTGCGATTTGCTCAGCTTGCCCAGACCACCCGTCTGGTTGCCGCCGCTGGTCTTGACCAGCCCCCGAATCTTGAGCTCGGTGTCGCGATTGCCGGTGCGCACGGACTTGATGCGGGTGTTCTTTCCGAGCACCTTGTCGCCGAACTTGGCGAGCTTGATCCCACCGCTGTTGTTGTACTTCGGACCCCCCGTATAGTTTCGTACGTCTCCGGTCTTCGCCATCTTGACGCCCGACTTCCCGTCGAGGGCGGTCTCGAGGCGCCGTGAGACCTTTCCTTTCGAGAGGGTGTTGATGAACAGACCGTCGCCCTTCCCCTTGGAGCCCAACATGTGGAGAAAGGTCTTCTTGCGCACGCTCGACGTCACCCGGCGGTGGCGCATGTCGGCGAGGCGCTTCATCCGTTCGGGCGACGGGGTGTTGTGTTTCCGAATCGGCTTGATCACCTTGCGCGTCGGCATGGTGACCTTGACCTTCGCCTTTCGTTTCGAGAGCTGCTTGTCGATGCTCTTCTTGTCTTCCTTCTTCTCGTTCTTCTTCTTTTGGTCCTCATCTTTGGGCTTGCTGCGCACCTGTGTGTGCATCATGTCCATCAACGGGTTCTCTTTTTCGTATCGAGGCAGGTACTGACCGATCTTCTGCCACCAGACATCGGCCCAGATTCCGCCGCCGAGTAGCAGCACCACGCAGGCCGCGAAGATCGTCGCGAAGCTCCAGTCCATGCTCGAGAGCCAACTTCCCTTCACAACGGCGGGCAGCTGCTGCTTGGGCACCGCAGGGGGTCGATTGACGAACTGAAACAAGAGCGTGACGTCGCGCAGGACCAACTTGCCGCGGGTCTTCTCGGTCAATGGCAGATGGAACGCATCGCCCCGGCGTTTGGCGATGTTCTTGGTGCGCAGCGCGTCGAGATCCATCACGCTGTTCTGAACCGAAACCCGACCCTGCATCTGGCCATTGAAGACGAGATAGTAGCGACCGCCCTTGAACTCGAAGAGGTCCAAGTGTGACGCGCCAATCGGGAGGACGAAGGTGCTCTTTGGATGCTCGCCAACCGTCACCGATTGGTGCTTCTTGAGCAGCCGCTCCTCCATGATCTTGCCGTTCTGGATGACCCCGATTCGAAGGATCTTTCCTGCCTTGCTCGCCGTAGACATCAGCTGCTCTTCCTTGGGGAGTACCGTCGGCACTCCGCCCGAATGCCGCACCTACCGGTTCGGTACCACTCGCAAAAACGTCAGGTCGACCTGCCGAAAGTGGTTCTCTGCTGCGTCTCGCCACGGGTAAGCCCGTGTGGA
>JAGQJP010000622.1 GCA_020430585.1 Myxococcales bacterium
AATCGCCCCACGGCGATGTGGTCGTCGCGACACGGACGTTCCACCGATCGAGGCAGCGGCGCTCGCGCGGCGGCGGATCATCCGTTGGGACGCATCCCCTCGAGGACCAGCGTGATCAGCGCTCGCGGGATCTCGAGGGGGTTCTCGAAGCGCTCTTCGACGAGGTACCCGAAGAGCAGTCGCTCGGTGGCGCCGATCACGGCGAGCGCGCTGATCGGGGCGCCGAAATCGCGCAACAGGCCGTGTTGGATCGCGACGTGGGTCAGCTGGACGGCGCGGTCGGCGACGAGATCGCCGAGGTCGCGAATCGTCTTGCGCGCGCCGATCGCTGGCGAGCGGCTCTCCTGCAGGTAGAGCTTGGCGAGGTCGCGGAATTGCGCCAGCAGCTGGATCATGTCCGTCGCCAACCCCTGGTAGGCCTTCGACAGGTCGGCGGCGTTCTTGGCGTCGTGGAGCGACTCTTCGCAGCGGTCGAAGGCGTTGCGCATACCGCGAGCGAGGGGGTCGAAGAGCCACTCGACCATCTGCTCCTTGCTCTCGAAATAGCGGTAGAAGCTACCTTTGGCGACGTTGGCACCCGCGACGATGTCGTCGATCGTGACCGCCGCGACGCCTTTCTCGAGGAAGAGCTCGAGGCCCGCTTGTCCCAACTCCTGGGTCCGCCGCAAGCGGTTTTCGTGCCGCTTTCCACCGACTTTGCCCGGGCGTTCGCTGGGCACTCGGGACGGAGCTCGCGAGGAGCGGGTTTTTGGCGAGGTCATGCTCTTTGCTGTTCGTCAGGTCGACGGCGGTCTTGGGACGCCCCCATTCTGTCGCGGTCCTCGCCGTTTTGCAAGCGCACATCGAGAGGAATTTGGTCGTCGCCGAGAGCGGACCCGCGAGATCGGCGATTGACGCGGGGCTCCGACTTCGCTAGAAGATCACAATTACGTTCTGATGAGGGGAACTCGATGACGCGCGATGCCTACCGTTTGATTCTCGCACTCTTGCTCTTGTTCGTCGCGGCCTGCAATCGACCGATCGACGAATACGGACGGCGCGCCGACGTCGGCGTGATCGCCGATCTCGGCGCTCCCGACACCCTCGCTTCGAAGCCGGACAGCGCCGCCGACGAGATCGTCGGAGGGGATCAGAGCGTCTCGCTCGACGCGGGCGACGAGGACGCGCTAGGGGTCGCCGATTCCGTCGACGCTCTCGGCGATCTCGAGGGCTCGGACGCGATCGACGTAGACCCGGACCAGACGCCCGACGACGTCGCATCGCCGGACCAACAGCAGAGCGATCTCGTCGGATCGGACCAGCTCGGCGACCTCGTCGACGATGGGTCGAGCGCCGACGCGATCGTGCCGACGCCCGACGTCGAAGGGGATCTCGAGATTCCCCTCTGCCCGACCTCGGCATCGTATGCTCCCCTCGTCGCGACGGGCTTCGAGGTCTTTCCCGACGACTTCTTCACCGTCGACGACCCCTCGACCTCGACCGGGTTGCGCGTCGTGGTCGACGACACGAACGCGCCCTGGGCGAAACAGATCCCGGCGAATCTGCTCAACGCCTACACCGAGCTGAACAAGCTCAACGGGTGGGGCACCACGGCGGGGATCTACCTGCGCTTCGGTGGCTCCCTCGCGACGCTGCCGAGCGGCGATCCCGATTCGTTGACGAGCGACGCGATCTGGCTCGTCCAGCTGACGAGCGACGGATACAAACGCATCCCGTATGAGACCAAGCGCATCGACGACGGCGCAACCGTGTTGATCCTGCCGATGATTCCCCTCGAACCGAAGACGCGCCACGCCGTGATCGTCACCGACGCGCTGACCGATGCCAACGGCGGTTGCATCGCGCCGAGCCCACTGTTGGCGAAGCTGTTGCACGGCGAGGCGAAGGAGCCGCGCTTCGCCCGGCTGAACGGTCGCTACGCCGAGCTGTTGCAGAAGACCGGGCTGAGCGCCAGCCGCGTCCGAGCGGCGACGGTCTTCACGACCCAGAGCATCGTCGAGTCGAGTGTGACGATCGCCGCCGACATCCGGAGCCGGACCTTCACCTGGGCCACTCGCAGCTGCGAGCTCAAAGAGAAGTACCGACAGTGCGAGAACACCTTCGTCGCCAATCACTATCGCAAGGACGGGATCGTCGCCGACGGCACGCCCCAAGAGAGCTACACGATTCCCGTGACGATCTGGCTTCCGAAAGATGGGACCGGTCCGTTCCCGACGATCATCTACGGCCACGGTATCGGCGGTAATCGCCTGCAAGCGGCGGAGTTCCTCTCGGAGCTGGCGACCTCGCTCGGCGTCGCCGTCGTTGCCATCGACGCGGTCGCCCATGGTCAACACCCCCTCGGCTCAGGGGGGTCTTACATCCTCGACATCGCCAAGTTCTTCGCCGTCGACGTCTCGACCCTCACCTTCGAACCCTTGGTACAGCGCGACAACTGGCGCCAGTCGACGTACGACAAGCTGCAGCTGATCGAGCTGTTGGCGAGCGATCCCGACGTCGATGGGACGCCGGGAGACGAGCTCGACCTCGGGAAGCTCGGCTACGTCGGTGGTAGCCTCGGCAGCATCATGTCGAACGAGCTCCTCGCGCTCTCCGATCGCTTCAAGTGGGCGATCATCACCGTCGGCGGTGGTCGCGTCGTCTCGATCATCTCCGAGGCGCCCGCCTTCAACGCCGTCGTCGACTTGGTCAAGCCCGCGGATTGGACCGCTGGCGATCTCGAGCGCGCGTATCCGCTAGCTCAGACGCTGATCGACGCCGGCGACTCGGCGAATTATGCGACGCACATTCTGAAGAACCGCCTCCCCGGGGCGGGCACCATCCCGCCGCACCTTCTGGTGGTGATGGCCCTCGGCGACGACACGGTGCCCAATGTCTCGACGCTGATGCAGGTTCGCTCCCTCGACCTGCCGCTCTTCGAGCCGTACTTCATCGAGCCCGGGCTGGTGCCGTTGCAGTCGCTGCCGCAATCGCTGAACTGGGTCGGGGGAACGACGACAGCAGGGTTCTTTCAGTACGATCGCTATCGCAGCACGATCGATGGCCCGGTCAAGAAAGCGGGGCACGTCTCGGTCAACAAAGGCATCGAGTTTCTCTTTCAGGCACAGCATTTCATCGAGACCTGGTTAGCCAATGGTAAGCCAGAGGTGATCGATCCCTACGATGCGCTCGAGACGCCGCCTCTTCCATGAGCTTGACACACTGCGTCAAAATCGGTAGCGTGCGAGTAGACGGGTACCCAACCGCCGAAGGAGGCCCCTCGCGATGAACGTTCAACTGGCCGGTCAGCTGATGCTGGCGTACGCGACGGCGACGCTCCTGCTCGTGGCGAACGCAGCACGACCGTTGCGGAGACCTGCTCCCCTTGCGTTGGCCTCGTTCTTCGCAGGCTGGCTGACCAATGAGCTGGCGCTGCTGCACCTTCTCGCCATCGCTCTGGTCACCGCGCTGGGAGCCATCGCTGGCGGGCTCGGGCACTGGACGGGCTGGCTCGCCCTACCTGTGATGGCGTTCAGCGCCTATCGCCTCTGGTCCCTGCAGCTCGAGGCGGAGAGAACCGTCGATCACGTTGGTACCGCGTTGCAAGCCGCTCCTGCCGAGCCGCAGCGCTTCGTCTTTCCGTGGCCACTACGACCCGCTGACGTCGAGGTCGTGCGGAACGTGCCCTACGCCTGGAGCCATCGCCGACAGCGTCTCGACGTCTATCGCCATCGCTCGCGGCCGACGAAGGCGCCTGCCTTCCTCTACGTCCATGGCGGTGCCTGGGTGATCGGCAACAAGCGCCAACAGGGATTGATGACGGTGCACCGCTTGGCCCAGCAGGGCTTCGTTTGTTTCAGCATCAACTACAGGCTCGCCCCGATGGGCACGTTTCCCGAGCCGCTGATCGACGTCAAGCGGGCGATCGCCTGGATTCGACGACATGGCGCCGAGTTTGGCGCCGATCCCGAGCGGATCTACATCGGTGGCGGATCGGCGGGGGCGCACCTGTCGATGCTCGCGGCGCTGACACCGAACGATACCGAGCTACAGCCCGGTTTCGAGTCGATCGACACGCGGGTTCACGGTGTCGTGGCGTACTACGGAGTCTACGACCTGCTCAATCGCGAGAAGCAGTGGCCACACTATGCCGGTGTGCGTCGTCTCTGGCGCTACGCGGTGATCAAGCGCTGCCCGACGAAGGACCCCGGCTCCTGGCGCTCCGCTTCGCCGATCGATCGCCTTCACCCCGGCGCGCCGCCGATGCTTCTCGTTCACGGTGAGTACGATACCCTCGCTCCGGCCGCCGATGCACGCCTCTTCGTCGAGGAGGCGCGCCGAATCGGCGTCTCACGGGCGATCCTGCTCGAGCTGCCCCGAGCGCAACACGCGTTCGAGATTTTCCCCTCCACGCGTAGTCGCGCTGTCGTGGACGGCGTGGCGCAATTCGTCTCCGGATTGGTCCGCGAGCATGGCGAGGGCTTGACGTCTTCTCTGCCCTCGCATAGATTGTTGGACCGACCGACACCCGCGATTGATGCGCAACAGCTGACCGTGAATGTGGGAGAGTTGCATGAAGCTGGTCGCCTTCGGAGACACGGACACGGGCGTTCGCCCCAACAATGAAGACGCATTTCTCGTCCTTCCAGAGTACGGGCTCTATGTCGTCTCGGATGGGATGGGGGGCCACGCTGCGGGTGACATCGCCTCGGCGGCGGCGATCGCCGTCATCCGTCGCTATTTCAACGAGAGCTACGAGGTGCTGCGCCAGGCCTACGAGCGTTCGTCCCAAGAGGTCTTGAGCCTCGTCTCCGACGCCGTCGAGCTCGCCTGTCTTCGCGTTCATCAGCTCGCCACGCGCCATCGTGACCTTCAGGGGATGGGGGCGACCTTGACGATGCTGCTGTTGATCGGCGACCACGCCTTCGTCGCCCACGTCGGCGACAGCCGTCTCTATCTGCGGCGCGACGAGCGGATCCATCAGATCTCTCAGGACCACACGGTAGCCCAGGAGCTGGTCGCGAAGGGGTTGCTCAACGCGGCCGAGGCCGACGAGCACGAGGCGTCGAACATCTTGACGCGGGCGATCGGCGCCGATTCGAAGGTGCAGGTCGATGTGGCGAGCTTCGAGGTCAAGGGGGGAGATACCTTTCTGCTCTGCTCCGACGGGCTGAGCGGTTATCTCGGGGGCGGTCCGAACGTGCTGCTCCCGTTCCTCAGCCAAACCGACCTCTCGACGGTCCCGCGACAGCTGATCACCCTCGCGGGCCGCAACGGCTCCGACGACAACATCACCGCGGTCGCGGTGCGCATCGCCGAGGATCCCGACGCCACCTCGCCGCTGCTCCTGGGGCTCGATCGCGCCCAGCTCGCCCGGGTGCTGAAGCTGGGGCAGGTCCTCGAGTTTGGACCCGGCGACCTCGTCGCCGCAGCGTCAGGTGCCAATGACAAGCTATTTCTGCTGCTCTCTGGTGCGCTCAGCCTGACGACCAACCCCGAGCGTCCCCAGACCGTGCTGCCCAAGCGCGTGCTGCGGGTCTCGTCGCTTCTCGGGGTCCCCGTCCGCGGGGCGATTCACGCGCGGGAGGCGTCACGCGTCTTGATTTTACCGGCCGCCGAGCTGTTGCAGCTGCTTCGCGAAGACCTCGAGATCGGGACTCGGGTCTGGTCATCGCTGGCGCGGCACCTGGCGAGCACCTGGGACGAACAGGTGGGCGAGGCGATCGTCGCCTGAGGAGACGTGCGGTGGATGGGATTCCAACGATCGACGGTTTTGCGGCGCGCTGGTTCGAAGAGGGGCGCTATCGC
>JAGQJP010000623.1 GCA_020430585.1 Myxococcales bacterium
AGAGTTGCGTTCGCTCGACGCTGATCGACCGCGGTGACGATGGCACGATCGACGAGACGATTAGCGGCTCGTACGACCCACGAGGGCTTCTGACGCGCGAAGAGCGGGACAATGACGGCGACGGTGTGGCGGACGAAGCGACAGAATACGAGCACGATGCCGATGGTCGGCGACTGGTCGAGCGTCGCGACGGAAACGGTGACGGAATCTTCGAGCGGGTGACCCACTATCGCTATGATGCGAACGGCCGCCTCGTCGAGACGCGCTACGACCTGGACGGCGACGGGGTGGACGACCGGATCTCGACGTTCGCCTACAACGACGACGGCTCTCTGCGCGAGGAGACCTTCGATGGCGACGGTGACGGCCTGGCGGACTATCGCATCCGCTACAGCTACAACGCGATGGGCAAGATCGAGAGCGTCGCGACGGACCTCGGCGACGACGGGACCGTCGACAGCCTCGAGCGCTACGTCTATGACGCTCGCGGCTTTCTCTCACACAGCGACTACGACAGCGGTGCGGATGGACAGGTCGATACGCGCCGCAACTACGTGTACGACGACCAGGGGCGCCTGTTGAGCTACATCAAAGACGACGGCGTCGATCAGAAGCCAGAGAACGCTCAGACCCACAGCTTCACCGTCGACGGAAAACCTCTCGAGAGCCGCTATGACGACAACGGCGACGGCGTGATCGACCGCATCACGACCTTCACGTACGACGAAGGCGGGAGCGAGAAGACCGAGACCAGCGACCGCGATCTCGATGGCGTCGTCGACGTGATCTATCACGGACGCTTCGACCTGAAGGGACATCTGCTCGAAGAGTCCTTCGACGACGATGCCGACGGAACGATCGATCGTCGCCAGCGCTACGTCTACGATGAAAAAGGGCGCGTCGTGCGCATCGAACACGACGACGACGGCGACGGCGTGTACGAGAACGCCGACAGCTTTACCTACACCGAAATCTGCCGCTGAGGCGCGCTTCGAAAAGGATTCAGCATGCGTTTGGTTCGGATCACGAGGTGGGCCTTCACTCCCGCCGCGTTTTGTCTTGCGATTCTGGCCCTCGGATCCGGGTGCACGCGCCGCGTCAGCGTGTACGAGCCGAGTCACCTGCAGGCCGCGCTCTCCTACCGGATCGCTCTGCGACCGACCTCCCACGGGCCCGAGCTCGACGTCGACCTCGAGTTTCGGGGCTCGTCGACCGGGACGACGCGGGTGCTCTTGCCCGATCGCTGGGCCAGCGCGACGCAGTATTATCAGATGATCCGCGGCCCGCGCGTGCTCAACGAGGGAGCGACGATCACCGCCGACAGCCCCGCCAGCCGTTTGATCCAGCACCGTCCGAACGAGCGACTGAAGCTGCGCTATCGAGTCGCGACGCGGCAGTCGCTGCGCATGATCGACCCATACGCGTATTTTTGGCCGCTGATTCGGGGGAGCTATCTCCACTTCTTCGGCCACGGGGTGTTCGTCGTCCCGGCCGACGATGGGAAGGTGCGACGGACGATCGAGCTCGAGTGGGTGCTGCCGAGGGACTGGACCGTCGCCAACAGCTTCGCCGTGAACCAGCGCCGTCAACGCTTCCTGGCGACGCGCGGCGCGTTGCGCCACGCGATTTACGTCGCCGGTGATTTTCGCCTCTACCGCCGCGACGTGAAGGGCGGTCCGGTCTGGGTCGCGCTGCGCGACCAATGGGCCTTTCGCGACGCGGAGCTCGTCGATACGGTCTCCCGCGTGGTGACGGCCGAGCGTGACTTCTTCGGCGACTACCGGTTTCCCCACTTCCTGGTCACGCTGCTCAAGGGGACAGCGCGTTGCTGCAGTTACGGCGGCAGCGGTGTGCGCAACGGGTTTGCGCTATTCGTTTCGACCGATCGCGGCATCGACGGGCGCATGCGCTGGATCCTCGCCCACGAGCTGTTCCATACCTGGAACGGGCGGCGGATTCGGCGCCAACAACCGGAGCAGCTCGTCTACTGGTTCAGCGAAGGCGTGACCGACTACTACGCTCGTCTTCTCCTGCTGCGCCGCGGTCTGATGGGCTTCGGCCAATACCTGCGACACCTGAACCGGGCGATACGCGACTACTACTCGTCGCCCGCGCGCAACCTGTCGAACCGCGTCGTTCAAGATCGCTTTTGGAGCGACGAGGACGTCTCGAGGCTGCCCTACCGTCGCGGCGACCTGCTGGCGCACCGCTGGAACGCGCGGATCAAGCGGGCGACCAACGGGCGGCACTCGTTCGACGACGTGATGCGCGATCTGCTGCGCGAGGCGCAGACGAAGGGCACCGTCGTCTCGAAGGCCTCCCTCGACCGACTCGTTCGACGCTACCTGCCTCGAGGGATCGCTCGCGACATCGAGCGCTTCGTCGAGTCGGGTGAAACGATCCCGCTCGTGCCCAATGCGCTCGGGCACTGCGCGGAGTTGACCTTCATCGACCACGTGAAGTTCGAGCCCGGCTTCGATCTGTCGCGCTCGAAGCGGCGCCGAGAGGTGACCGGCTTGCGCCACGACAGCCCGGCCTACGTCGCCGGGTTGCGCAACGGCCAGCGCATCGTCGGCTGGGACCTTCACGGCCGACGCACCGACGTCGAGCTGAAGATTCAGATTCACGATCAGTACGGTAAGCGCTGGATCGGATTCCTGCCCGGGGGAGAGACCGTCCGCGTCCCGCAATATCGGCTCAAGGCGTCGCTCAAAGGCGGGAGGCTCGACTCCTGCGCGGCGGACCTCGGGTTCGTCCGCCGATGAGCTCGACGCTCGCCGACATCCTGCCTCGCGGTTTTGCACCCGCGTTTGCTCGATGAGCGCGAAACGCTACGATCTCGTCGTCGTCGGTGCGGGATCCGCCGGGGCCGCCTGCGCGCTCGCCGCGGCGCGTTACGGGCTGCGCGTCGCGCTGCTCGAGCGCCAGCGCTTCGACAAAGCGGGCGCGCGCTGGGTCAACGGCGTCCCTGGATGGTGCTTCGACGCCGCTGGCCTCGCTCGTCCGGCCGCCCCCGAGGCTCGGGGCGCGGGAAAACACGGGCGCTTTCATCTCGTCGGCGGCTACGGTCCGCGTCGTCTGGTGATCGATGACCTCGACAGCTACGATGTCGACATGCGACGCCTGGTCGAGCGCCTACAGCGAGAGGCGGCGACCCACGGTGTCGAGATGATCGACGAGGCGACCGTAACCGCATTCAACCGCGGCGGGGTCTCCACCACGAGCGGCGAGCTGCGCACCGACCTCGTCGTCGATGCCTCGGGCTGGACGGGGGCGCGCCTCTTGCCGCGTCAGCCACTCGCCGTCACCGATCTCTGCGCGGCGGCGCAGGAGGTTCGACGGGTCTCCGATCCCGCCGCGGCGCTGGCGTTCTTTCACGAGAATCAGGCCGAGCCGGGGGACATCATCTGCTTCAGCGGGGTCGAAGGAGGGTACTCGATCTTGAATCTGCGCCTCGAGGGCGACGAATTCTCGATCCTCACGGGCAGCATCCCGAGCGACGGGCGGCTCTCGGGCCAGGCGATGATTCGACGCTTCGTGCGCGAGCACCCTTTCATCGGCGAGCGGATTTTCGGTGGCGCCCGGGTGATTCCCCTGGCACCGGCCAACCCGTGCCTCGTCGGCGGGCGGGTCGCCCTTCTCGGAGACTCGGGTTGTCAGGTCTTCGCCGCCCACGGCTCGGGAGTCGGGGCCGGGCTCGTCGCGGCGCGCATGCTCGCCGACGCCGTCGCCCAAGACAACTCGCTCTGGGCATACAACGTCGCCTGGCAGCGCAAGCTCGGCGGTCTCTTCGCCTCTTCCTATCTCTTCGCGCGCTACAGCCGCACGCTCAGCGGCGCCGACATCGGCGAGATGCTGGAGAGCGGCGCGATGTCCGAGGCGAGCGTCCGCGCGACGATGACTCAGCAGTTGCCGCGACTCGGCTTCGGCGACCTCTACGGGATGGGCCGCGCCGTTACGCGCATCCCGCGCCGCTTGCGGGGGCTGGTTCCCGTGATCTCCGCCTCCGCCGGCTTGCAGCTGCACTACCGTCGCTACCCCGAAAAGCGGTCGGATCTTCCGCGCTGGCTCGCCGGATTGCGTCGTTGGTTGTGGCTCGGGGGAATCTCGCGCGGCGATCTCGATCGCCACGTGCCGCCGATCACCGGCTGAGGCGGCTATCGCCCAGCGCGCGCATGCTGGCGCTGCGAGCGACTACGGCTCGAGCAGGCGCCCGACGAAGAGCGTCGCGTTCGTCGCGTGATCGCGGATCAGGAAGATGAAGGGGCGGTCGAAGGTGATCACCACGGGTGGTGGTGGAACGGAGGTCGGCCCGATGATCACGCCGGTCGCTGCGGCGGCTTCGGTGCCCTCTTCGGTAACCTTGACGAAGGCCTTGTGAACCACCGCGTCGATCTTCAGCCCGCCCGTACCGTTCATTCCGCTGAAGTCGGCGCCGTCGCTGAAGGCGGCGGTCATGCCGAGCGCCTGGAGCGCGTCCTTGAGCTTGAACTCGGCGGTCAACTCGAACTGTGGGAGGTGCACCTCGACGTTACGGACTGTCATCTGTTGGATGAGAGCGTCGATTTCGTTCGCGTCGAGGGTCGCCTCGAGATCGGTGAAGCCCCCGGCCTTCGGCAGGATCAGGAGCATCGAGAGCTCGTCGCCGTCGTACGGCAGGGCGAGCGCCTCGTAGTCGCCCGCGTCGAAGTAGCGCATGTAGCCCGTGACACCGCTCATCATCTTGACGCTCGTCGTCGACTCGTCGAGCTTCGTGAAGGTCGCGTCGCGGGTCTTCCCTTTCTCGAAGGGAAGGGCCCAGGCGGCGTTGAAGTAGATCGCGTTCGTCAGGACGAGGATCGTGTCGGGGGTGATCAGCCCGGAGGGGATCAGATCCTGAATCCGATCCCCCGTATTGTTGGCGACCCAGTTGTTGATCTTGAGGCGTGAGCCCTCGGGGTCGGCGAGGAAGTCGACGATGCGCATTCCGGCGCCATAGTTCAGCGCCAGCTCGTCGAGGAAGGTGTCGAGGAAGCTGTACCCTTTGCGGCCCCAGAGGGCGTTTACCACGTTGAGCTGGAACTTCTTGCCGTCGACGCCCTGCGCGCCCTCGCCACGCTTCTGTAGCGCCAGATCGAGGGCGTTGAACGCGGGATGGAGCTTCTCGTCGCCGAGGGTGAAGCCGAGGGTCGCCGCCATCTCGCTCTTCGTCGTCCCCTTGGCGCCCGCAAACGTCATCGCCAGCGCGGTGGAGATACTGTACGGCGAGTAGAATAGATTCGTTCCGCCCTTCTTCAGCTCACGGTAGAGCTTCCAGGCGAAGAGGTTGTTGCCGTCGGTCAACGCGTCGAGGTCCGCCGGCGCGACGTTCGGATCGGT
Organism: Myxococcales bacterium; assembly: GCA_020430585.1. GTDB lineage: Bacteria > Myxococcota_A > UBA9042 > JAGQJP01 > JAGQJP01 > JAGQJP01. The sequence continues at coordinate 5,359 of JAGQJP010000623.1, forward strand.
CACGCGGTTCTTCGTCGACTGCTGCAGCTCGCCAAAATCGTTCGGATCGACCTTGGTCGTGTCGTCCTTGCCGCAGGCGACGCTGGCCAAGAGCGCCAAGAGCGCCAAGAGTGCGAAGATCCGCTGTCGTGCTCGCCTGTCTCTCGTGTGCTTCATGTCGGCCTCCACTTCTGGATGATTCGTTTCGGTTCGTCAGCCCCATCGTCGGCGACGAACGCGTCACTCCAGTTTACAAGTTTCGTACCAGATCGTGGGCGAGAGGGGAAGCGTTGAGTCCTCTGCCCCTCGCGTCTCACGACGTGCTCGCATTCCGGCACCCTGGGCCCCCGCTCGGACGTCCGATCCCCGAGTCGCGCTGCACGTTGGGGTCGTGGCCCCAATCGATACGAGGCTCGGCGCCGCGATTGTCCCGCCATCGCTGTCCACCTGTCGATTCAAGATGTAACCATCGTTGACAGAACGGGTGAAGTGGGGGCTTGACCTCGAGCGCCCCAGGCAGTAGCGTTGGGGAGGTCCAGAGGGGGGCGCCGATGCTCGAGCTCGTTCGCCGTTTCGTCAAGCAGCCGCTGCCGGCGTACCGGAACATGCAGATCGTCTTCAATCTGCTCGCCCTGCAGTTCTTGATTCCTTCGATGACCTACTTCTTCGCGCCGGAACAGGCATTGGGGCCGCTGCGCCAGCTCGCGCAGCTTCTGGGCTCGACACCCTACAGCGTCGCCGAGCAGAGCTTCGTCTGGCGCACCCTCGCTGCGGGCAACGTCTTCACGCTGGCGACGCTCTGCTTCATGCTCAGCTGGAACATCCGCCGCTTCGCGGTCCTGATTCCGATCTTCATCGTGCTCAAGGGCTTCTCGTCCCTCGGGTTTCTCTACGTCTTCGCCGCCGAGACGGGGCAACCGCTCTTTCTGGCGATCTTCTTCTGGGACGCCCTCGCCGTGTTCCTCGTCTGGTTCTTCGGCCTGCGCGCGTTGCAGGCGGTGCGCCGCGAGCCCACCGCCGAGCTCGTGCCGCGCCTGCGCTTCGTCGAGGAGCCTCACGGCGGCGCCGCGGGGGACCGATGAAAGCCTTCGAGCTGCGTTGGTTGGAGACGATTTGCGGCGCCGTCTTGCCGCTCGCGCCGCACGATCACGCCGAGCCCAGACTCTGCGCCGAGGCGACACTTCCCGAGCTGCCCCAACAGGCCCATCGCGAGGCGGTCAGGCGATTCGTCGCCGAAGCGCCCGCACGGGCGACCCTCGTGCTGCGTCTGGCGATCTGGCTGATCTGGCTCGCGCCGATCTGGACGTCGATGCGCTTCGGCTCGTTCGGCTCTCTCGCCGAGAGCGAACGCGTCTGGCTGCTCGGAGACCTCTCGCGCTCGTCGCTCTACGCCGTGCGCGAGCTGGTGCTGCTCGTCAAGTTGGTCGCCTGTCTGGGGGTCTGTGGGCTGGACTCGATGCGCTGGGCGCTCGGCGTGCGCCGCGATCCTCAGTCGTCGGGATAACAGTTCCCGTCTTCGGCGCAGAAGTAACCGGGTCCGCAGCCGCTGGTGACGCAGTCCCCCGACTCGGGATAGCAATTTCCGTCGGTGTGGCAGTAGTAGCCGACGCCACATCCGTTGGTCTGGCAAGTGCCATCGGTGTATTCCCGATAGCAATTGCCGTCGTACCCGCAGTAGTAGCCGACACTACAGTCGTTGTCCGAGGAGCAGGCGTTGGTCGAGGCGCTATCCAGGTAACAGTTTCCGTCATAGCCGCAGTAGTAGCCGCTTCCACAGTCGCTATCCGAGCTACAGCCGCTGCTTCCCGTGTATTCCCGATAGCAGTTCCCGTCATTGCCGCAGTAGTAGCCATTTCCACAGTCTGCGTCAGAGGCGCAGCCGCTGTCCGAGTCGGGGTAGCAGTTTCCGTCGTAGCCGCAGTAGTAGCCCGCCCCGCATTGGGTGCTCGTATTGCAGCCGCTCGTCGACTCGCGATAGCAGTTCCCGTCGTAGCCGCAGTAGTAGCCGACGCCGCAATCCGTGTCGGCGGTGCAGGAGACGTCGGAGGTCGGGTAGCAGTTCCCGTCGTAGCCGCAGTAGTAGCCCGAGCCGCATTGCGAGTCCGAGGCACAGCCGCTGGTCGTCTGGCGGTAACAGTTTCCGTCGTAGCCGCAGTAGTAGCCGACACCGCATTGCGTATCGGAGGTGCAGCCGCTCACCGCTTCGCGGTAGCAGTTCCCGTCGTAGCCGCAATAGTATCCTGAGCCGCATTGCGAGTCGCTGGTACAGCCCGTCGGCGCGACGACGTAGCAGTTGCCGTCGTAGCCGCAGTAGTAGCCACTTCCGCACTGGGCATCCGAGGTGCAGGCGGTCGTCGACTTCGGATAGCAATTGCCGTCGTAGCCGCAGTAGTAGCCCGAGCAGCATTGCGAGTCCGACGAGCACTTGGGCGTGGATCGCTTGTAGCAGTTTCCGTCGTAGCCGCAGTAGTAGCCGACGCCGCACTGCGAATCGCTCGTGCAGGCCGCCGTTGCGTCTTTGTAGCAGTTTCCGTCGTAGCCGCAATAGTAGCCCGCCGAGCAGTCGGCGCTCGACTGGCAACCCGAGACGGAGATCGGATAGCAGTTGCCGTCATAGCCGCAGTAGAATCCGTTGCCGCACTGAAGGTCCGACGTGCAGGCGTTCTGGGACCTGGGGTAGCATTGGCCGTTGTATCCACAGAAGAATCCGGCCTTGCACTCGCTATCCCGGGCACACAGCTTGGTCGACTTCGAGTAGCAGCTCCCATCGTACCCACAGTAGTAGCCCGGGAAGCAGTCGCTGTCCAACTGGCAGCCCGTCGGTCGACACCGTCCGTCCGCGGCGCAGGTGTAGCCCGCGCCACAATCCGCGTTCGATATGCAATCACCGACCCCGACACAGCCAACGCCGCCGAGGCCGGCTACCACGGCGAGCACGATCCAGGCGCGCATGCGCTTCTTCATCGCTTTTGTTCCTCCTCGCTTCGACTCTCGATCGGTCTTCCATTCTACTGAGCGATGGGCTGAATCACAACCGCTCGTTGACATTCTGCGGGGGTTGGCCGATAACCGTCTGCATGAACGTTGGAAATGGCGCGATCATTCGAGCCAGCGACGTGTCCCGCGGCCAACAGAGCCTCGAGCTAGCCGCCGACGTGGTGATCGTCGGGAGCGGGGCCTCGGGGGCGACGGCGGCGCGGGTCTTGAGCGAAGCCGGCCTCGACGTCGTACTCGTCGAAGAGGGCCCCTACATCCGGCCCGACGAGCTGCGAAGCGACGTCTTCACCAATGCCCGCCGCGTCTGGCGCGATCTCGGCTTTCAGCTCGCCGAGGGGCGTTCGATGATCGGGTTGCTCCAGGGCGTCTGCGTCGGGGGATCGACGGCGATCAACGGCGCGATCGTCCACCGCCTTCCCGAGGCGATCTGGGACAACTGGCGCGCGACCACGCCGATCGAAGCGCTCACCGATCTCGGCGCGCTCCATCGGGTCTACGACCAGCTCGACCACGAGCTCTCTGTCGCTCCCGCTCCCGACGAGGTCCTCGGCCGCAACAACGAGCTGATGCGCGAGGCCTGCGCGAACCTCGGCTGGCAGGGGAACCCGATCCGTCGAAACGTCTCCGGCTGCCGTGGCAGCGCGCACTGTCTGCAGGGTTGTCCGACCGAGCGCCGCCAGAGCATGGACGTCTCGTACGTGCCGCGGGCGCTGCGCCAGGGGGCGCGACTCGTCGTCGGTTGTCGCGTTGGGCGTGTCCGCTTCGAGGGCGCGCGTGCCGTCGCCGTCGAGGGAGAGCTGGGCCACGACGACGGCGGGTCGATCGATGTCACCGTCCGCGCACGGACCGCGGTGTGCCTCGCCGCGAGCGCGGTGCAGACGCCGAATATCCTGAGAAAGAGTGGTCTCGGACGCCGCTATCCCTGGCT
>JAGQJP010000624.1 GCA_020430585.1 Myxococcales bacterium
CGCCGAGGAGGCGATGACGCTCGTCGGAGATTTGCAGCTCGGAGCGGACGGCATCGCCGCGCGACTCGTGTTCGCCGAAGCGCTCTACCGTACGGGCGACGCCGAGGGCGCTTTCGCCGCGCTGCGCACCGCCCGTAACCAGCTCTCGAGCGCCGAATCGAACGTCGATCAGGTCGCCCTGCGCAAGAGTTTCACCGAAGGGGTCTGGGAGAACCAACGCACGACTCGGCTCGCTCGCGAATGGGGTCTGCCGAGCTACTGAGTGCCACGGGAGAGAACAATGGACGGACGACGACGCTCACCGCTGCGACAGATTCGCAAAACCCTGGGCACCTTCCAGCGGGGGTTCGAGAACGCCCTCGAGCTGATGCTCGACGGTCGGTTGAGCGCGCCCTATCGCGCCGAGCACGAGGTCGTCGCCTCCGAGGGCTTCCTGCGCCTTCGCCGCTACGCGGCTCCGAAAGGGGCGCCTTTGCGAATCGGCCAACCGCTGCTCCTGATCCCGCCGCTGATGGTGACGACCGAGGTCTACGACATTTCGCCCGAGCTCTCCGCCGTCTCGTGGCTCCTGGCGCAGGGCGTCGACGTCTGGATGACGGACTTCGGGATCCCCGAAGAGGAGGAGGGTGGCCTCCAGCGCACACTCGACGAGCACGTGCTGGCGGTCGCTCGGGCCGTCGCGATCGTCGGCGAGCAGACCGGCCACCCCGTTCATCTCGCCGGCTACTCACAAGGCGGGATGTTCGCCTACCTGACGGCGGCCTATCTCAAGGACGAGGGGCTCGCCTCGGTGATCACCTTCGGCAGCCCCGTCGACATGCGCAAGAACATCCCCGGCTCGCCGGATTCCGACGCGGCCTCCAAGATGCTCACCGCCGCAGGTCTCGCGATGCGACGAGCGATCGGTGGCTTGAGCGGCCTCTCGGGCGCGATGTCGAGTCACGGGTTCAAGCTCGCCAGCCCGCGACAAGAGGTGAAATATCTGTTCAAGATGCTCGGGATGCTGCCGGACAAAGAGAAGCTCGAGCGGGCGCTACCGCAGCGTCGCTTCCTCGGGGGCGAGGGATTCATCGCCTTTCCCGGGCCAGCGCTGCGCACGTTTCTCAAAGAGTTCGTCGCGGGAAACCGGCTGATCACGGGTGGACTGGTGATCAACGGGCGACCGACGCATCTCGGGGACGTGACCGTGCCGATCCTCTACTTCGTCGGCTCGCGAGACTCGTTCGCCCGCCCCGGCTCGGTCGAAGCGATCGAGCAGGTCGCCGGGAGCGCCGAGTGCCACGCCGTCGAGATCGACACGGGCCACTTCGGCCTCGTCGTCGGCTCGAAGGCGATGCAGGTCACCTGGCCGAGCGTCGTGGAGTGGGTCCAGTGGATCGCCGGCGAGGGTGAGCGCCCGTCGAGATCGAGACCCTCCGCGACAGCCATCGGCGCGAGCGCTGAAGAGGGGGGCGCGTCGGTTGCCGGTCTCTACGATCTGGCGACCGAAGCGGTCGACAACGCCTGGGGGCTCTCCGAAGTCCCGAAGATGGTGGCCAATGTCGTCGAGGCGATGCGCTGGCAGCTACCGCGCTTGGCGAAGCTCGGAGCGTTGGAAGAACACACGCGGATCAGCCCGGCGCTGGCGCTCGCCCAACAGGCCGAGGCGATCCCCGACGCCCCGTTCTTTCTCTGGAAAGGTCGCGCCTTCACCTATCGGGAAGCCGACGAGCGGGTAAACCAGACGCTCCACGTGCTGCGAGCGGAGGGGCTCGAGACGGGCGGACATCTCGGCCTGCTGATGCACAACCATCCGGATCTGTTGACCGCGGTCACCGCGGCGAGCCGGCTCGGTGCGGTTTCGGTGATCCTCCCCGCGGAGGCGCGTGGCGACTCACTGCGTCACGCCTTGAACGCGGGCGCCGTCGAGCTGCTCGTCTGCGACATGGCCCACCTCGAGACCGCCGTCGAGCATCACAACGGCCCGCTGATCGTCGCGGGCGCCCCAGAGTCGGGGCTTCCGAGCGGCGCGATCGATCTCGAGCGTGCCCGCGCGACGCAACCCGTCGATCCACCCGACGGGATCGCGATCGATCGAGGCAAGGCGCGGGATCTGGCGATGCTGCTCTACACCTCGGGGACGAGCGGGTTACCCAAGGCGGCGCGGATCACCAACCGACGCTGGGGAATGGCGGCGCTAGGCAGCGCGGCGGCGTGCGCCCTCTCGCCGACCGACACCGTCTACTGCTGCCTACCGCTGCACCACGCGACGGGGATGCTCGTCGCCGTCGGAGGCGCGATGGTCGGCGGTGCGAGGCTCGTCCTGGCGCCGAAGTTCTCGGCGACGAACTTTCTCGACGAGGTGCGCCTCACGGGCTCGAACGTCGTCTTCTACGTCGGCGAGCTCTGCCGCTACCTGGTGAACACGCCGGCGCGTCCGAACGATCGGCAGCATCCGATCCGCCTCTTCGCAGGCAACGGGATGCGCCCCGATGTCTGGCAGCGCCTGCTCGATCGCCTCGGTCCGGTCCAGGTCCTCGAGTTCTACGGCTCGACCGAAGGCAACGCCGTCCTCGCCAACCTCACGGGTGAAAAGGTTGGCTCTCTCGGCCGCCCGCTGCTCGTCGGTCAGCGGATCGAGCTCGCCCGCTTCGACGTCGATCGAGGCCGCTTCGTCCGCGATCCGAAGGGCCATCTCGTCCCGGTCGCCGTCGACGAACCCGGCGTGCTCCTCGCGGAAATCGCCGACAAGCACCCCCTCGGTCGCTTCGACGGGTACTACGAGAAGGAGGCGACGGAGAACAAGATTATTCGCGGCGCCTTCCGCGACGCTGACGCCTGGTTCAACACGGGGGACCTCTTGCGACGTGACGCCGACGGCGACTACTGGTTCGTCGATCGCCTCGGTGACACCTTCCGCTGGAAAGGGGAGAACGTCTCGACCGAGCAAGTGCAATCGGTCCTGAACCGTTCCGAGGCCGTCGAGATCGCCGTCGTTTACGGGGTCGCGCTGCCCGGACGCGAGGGTCGCGCCGGAATGGCGTCACTGCAGCTCAAAGCAGGCCACACGTTCGACGGCGAAGGTATCTTCGCGCTCGTCGAGCGCCACCTGCCGACCTTCGCCCGTCCGCGCTTCATCCGCGTGGTGAAGCTCCTCGAGACCACCTCGTCGCTCAAACTCGTCAAGCAGGGCCTCGCCGAGCTCGGCGCGGATCCCCGCAGGAGCGACGACCCGATCTACGCCTACGAGGAGTCGCAGCGGTGCTACGAGCCGATCGATGGCGCACGCTACGACGAGCTGGTCGAGTCCCTCTGAGCGCTCGACACAGCCGCTGCGGAGAGGCCTTCGCGGCACCTACCTCGGCGGGGCCCCGCGCGAGCGCGTGACGGCGCTCACCAGACGGCGCACATCGGCGCCGGATTCATCGCGGCCTGGGGCTTGCACGAGAAGGCCTTCGAAAAGGCCGGTAGGTTCGAGAGCGAGCCGTTGACCCGAAAACGCGGCGGCGAGTGGGGGTCGACGGTGATCTTCATCCGGGCGTAGGCCTCTCGCACCTTCGAACACCAGACCTGGGCCACGGAGAGAAAGAATTGCTGGTCCTCGTTGAAGCCGTCCGCCACGACGCGCACGCGCTGCTTGGCCGCCAACCGTTTGTACGCCAGATAGGCCAGCTTGACGCCGCCGAGGTCGGCGATGTTCTCGCCGAGCGTCAGCTTGCCATTGAGCTTCACGCCTTTGAGACCCTCGTAGCTCGAATACTGCTTGTCCACGCACTGGGTCTTCGACTCGAAGCGAGCGCGAACGGGCTTGGCCCACCAGTTCTTCAGATTGCCGTCGGCGTCGTACTTCGAGCCCTTGTCGTCGAAACCGTGGGTCAGCTCGTGACCGACGACCATTCCCATCCCACCCATGTTCACGGGCAGCGTCGCCGTGGCGTTGTAGAACGGCGGCTGGAGGATGCCCGCGGGGTAGACCATGTGGTTCTTGAGCGGATTGTAGTAGGCGTTGACCGTCGGTGGCGTCCTCTCCCCCTTGCCGCCACCGACGGGCTTGCCGATCTGGCGCAGGTCGAAGTCGAAGTTCGCCGCCCGCGCCGCCAGAATATTGCGTCCGAAGGAGCTGCCGATCGGGAAGTCGTAGCGGCGCCACTTCGCGGGGTAGCCGATTAGATAGGCCATTTTCTCGAGCTTGCCGATGGCGCGCGCCTTCGTCGTCTCGTCCATCCAGTCGAGCTTGCGCACGACGTCGCCAAAGACCGCGGCGATCGTGTGGATCATCGTCTGCACCGCCTTCTTGCTCGCCGCCCCGAAGTAGCGCTTGACGAAGGGCTGCGCCAAGAGCTCCCCGAGGGATTGGTCCGTCGCCTGGATGCAGCGCTTCCACCGATCGCGCTGCGTCGCCTGGCCCGTGAGCAGCTTGGTCAGCTTGAAGGATTGATCGACGAAACGCTTCGAGAGCGCGTAGGACATGCTCTGAACCAGCTGCCAGCTCAGATACGCCCGCCACACCGCGGGCTTCTGCTGTCGAACCAGGGTGTCGACGCCTGCGAAGAACTTCGGCGCCGTGACATTCAACTCGACGATGCTCGGATGGCCGATCTCCTTGAAATAGGCGCTCCAGTCGAAGCTCGGCGTCAGCTTCTGAACGCCGACCCGGTCGATCTTGTGGTACATCCCTTCGGGATCGCGCCGCTCGGTGCGGGTCTTCGAGATCTTCGCCAGCTCGGTCTCGAGGTGCATGATCTCCGCCGCCTGGTTCAACGCCACCTCGCGCGTACGGCCGAGCAGGACCAGCGTATCGGCGACGTGAGCGACGTATTTCTTGCGAATCTCGGCGAACTTCTTACTGGCGTTGAGATAGTAGTCGCGGTCGGGCAACCCGAGGCCGTTCTGGTCGAGGTAGCCGATCACCCGGCGGGCATCTTTGAAATCCTGCTCCGCGGAGATGTCGAAGATCGCCCAGATCCGATGGCGGTGGAGCGTCGCCAGGACCCGACGGATCGACGCCGCGTCTCGGATCTCCTCGATCGCCGTCAGAAGTGGCCGAATCGGCGCCAGATCATCGCGCTCGACCTGGGCCTCGTCCATGCAAGAACCGTAGAACCGCCCCAGGCGCTGCATCGCCGGATCGCTCTGACCGTCCTTGCGCGACTCGTCGAGAATCGCGCGCAGGTGAGCCTCGTTGCGTTTGTGAATTTCGCTGAAACTGCGCATCCAGCGCGCCCGGTCGCTGGGAATCTTCGTCTTCTTGATCCACCCGCCGCACGCGAAGCGATAGAAGTCTGTACAGGGATCGACGCTGCGATCGAGGGCGTCTTTCGAGAGCCCGACTTGGTCGAGCGTCTTCTTGACCACGGTAACCGGCGTCTTCGGCCCTTCGTGCTTCGACGGGGCAGGGACTTTCGTCTCCGTACGACCGCCGCTCGAGATCTCCGGACGCGGGCTGGGCCCGTTTTGTCCCTTCGGCGCCTCGGGCTTTCCTTTGTCGCAGCCCAAGACCGCGATGAGCAGACATGCGCTGATCATGCTTCTGACGAGCATCGTTCCTCCTGGTGTCGTGCTATTTTTACCGGGTGAGACGTTCCAGTCGCTCGCGGGCGATCCGGCGCACGGTGGGATCGCTGTCCGATTGCGCCACTTCGGCGAGCACCGTCGGGTCGTCGAGACGCTGAACGGCGATCTGACGAATCGACCATTCGCGGTCGGTACGCGCCAGGCGACTGAGCAGCTCGGAATCGACGAGCCGTTCGACCGCCTTCTCCCGCACCCGTTTCGATTTGTCGTGGGTCGCGACCTGGCCGAGGGCGGCTTGGTCGTCGAGTTTGGA
>JAGQJP010000625.1 GCA_020430585.1 Myxococcales bacterium
CGGCACCCCGGCGATCGTCTCACTCTTGACCTGTCCGGGGGGTGCCTTCTTCAGCGCGGCTTCGAGGAATGCCTCGAAGCTCTTGGTCTCCTTCAGCCCGACGAACAGAGCCCCGTCGAGATCGGTGAGCTTGTGCAACTCGGGCGGCGCCGTGAGGTAGAATTCGAGCCGCCCGCTGAGGGTCTTCAACACCTGCCGCGGGCTCATCCCACCGGCGATCGGCTTGTCGAGGATCGGCGCAAGTCCCTTGGCGTACGATTCCATGCTCGACATCGTCTTGACGAAATACGCGAGATAGCGCGGAAGGTCGACCTGAAAGCGAAAGGCGATCAGCGCGTTCTGTTGTACCACCGTCCATCCGAGCGCCGGCTTGCCGATGTGAAACATCGTGAACAGTCCGCTCTTTTTGGGGACCGAGAGGTGTAGCTTGGCGGTGATCTCACCCGCTGTCACGTTGAGGCCGACGAGCATCGCCTTCACCGGCCGATAGACCTTCTGGAAGAATGCGGTGCCAGGCGTCAGCCCCCGACCGGCGAGCTGCGGGATCAGCCGATCGACGAGCAGCATCCGGCGCGCGAAGAGGAACAGGTCATCGCCGTACGAGAGCGCGTTCAATCCCTCGCGGTAGAGCGGGTTCTTCGCCAGTGACGTCGCCGTCCGGACCTCGCCGTACCGTTTGACTCGGGCGTCGAGCTCGCCCGCCGAGGCTGCGCTGAACAGAACCAGCGCGCGCTTGCCGCGGATCAGCACCCGGCGGTTCTTGTAGCTGAGCACGGTCGTCGCGCCCTCTTTCCTCATCGTGTGGCCAACGGCGCGGCTCTTGTAGCGGGCGACGTAGAGCGCCGGATCGGTGAGGGAAAAGGCGAAGCCATATATCGAGACCTTGTACGCGTCGATGAAGAACGCCACCGGCCGCGCCAGATCGAGCCCCGCCGCTCGGGCGTCTTGCGGATCGTAAGGATTGACGACATCGACGCTAACGAGGAGCTTGTCCGCCTTCCCGCCGAGGCGCTTGCGCAATGCGTCGACCTTCAGCCAGCGGTGCATCGACGCGAGACTCTTGAGCTCGACGAAGAGCAATGTGTCGGAGGGCAACAAAGACGCCAGTGACGTGCCCATCTGGATCGGCGGCCGCGTCGACACGAGGCTGAAGGGCGGTCGATTGTCGACCTTGACCGGCGCGTTCCGGTCCGGCTTCTTCTTGTTGCAGGCCGAAACACCCAGAAGCGCGAGGGCTCCCACCCAGAACCATGACGATCGAGATCTCATCGGTCACCTCCACGAGCCTATCGGTTGCCTGGATTCACTGAAGCGGCTGTCTTGTTTCGTTGCGCCCATCAATCGTAACAGACCGCCGGCGATCGTCAACCCTAGGCGAGCACGACAGCGGGGTCAGGGGGCAGCGATGCCACAAGAACGTATGCTCTCTCCAACCGAGACGGCGCTGCGACCTCCGACTCAGGCGGCCGTGCGCACTAGCTCGAGGCGCTCGCGCCCGCGAGAAACCCGGTCGACCAGCAGACCTGCAGGTTGAACCCGCCCGTGCGGCCGTCGAGGTCGATGATCTCACCCGCAAAGTAGAGGTTCTCGACCTTGCGCGAGCGCATCGTGCGCATGTCGATGTCGTCGAGGCAGACGCCACCGGAGGTGACGATCGCCTTGTCGAACCCCTCGTATCCGTCGACGTTGAGCTCCAACTCCTTGAAGAGCTTGAGCAACTTCTGACGCTCGCCCTTGGTGATCGAGTGGCAGCGCTTCTCGGGATCGATCCCCGAGAGGCGGATGAACAGCGCGATCAGATCGTGGGGTAGCAGATCGCCGAGGGAATTGCGGAACTCGCGGTTCTGGTTCTCCTCGAACTCGCGCTGGAGCCGCCGATCGAACTTCTTGTGTTCGACGGCGGGCTTCAGATCGAGGAGCAACGTCGTCTTGCCGACCTTGAGGGCGTCGCGGATCGCCTTGCTCATGTCGAGAATGATCGGCCCACCGATCCCCTTGCGGGTGAAGAACGCCTCACCGAAGCGCTCGTCGATCTTCTTGCCGTCGAGGTGCAACGTGATCCGTACGTTCTTCAGGTTGAAGCGGTTGACTTCGCCGGTCCAGGGCTCTTTGAGCGTCACGGGCACCAGCGCTGGCTCGGGTTTGATCACGCGATGCCCCGAGTCCCTCGCCCAGCCGTATCCGTCGCCGGTTCCGCCGGTCTTGGGATACGAGAGCCCGCCGGTCGTGAGGATGAAGCGGTCGGCGCGCAGCTCGCCCTGGCTCGTCGAGACCGAGACGATTCGGCCCTCGACGATGTTGAAGCCGAGGACCTTGCAGTCGGTGACGAGCTCGGCGCCGCACTCGGCGACGCAGGCTTGCATGATCCGGTTGACGTCACGGGCGTCGCCTC
>JAGQJP010000626.1 GCA_020430585.1 Myxococcales bacterium
AGCGAGATCGCGAAGCGCCACCGATAGCGGCGGCAACCGGTTGGGACGTAGCCGAGCTCGACGTTTGCCGTCCAGCCAACGCGCCAGGCGACGCCGCCGGCGGTGGGGAACGTCGAGCCGAGGCCGACGCCCACGAGGTAGCACGAGTCGCTCCTAGGGGCCTGTGGCCCGGGCTTCGTCGAGGGGCCCGATCGTGGCTTGGTCGGCGGTTTCTCGAATTCGATTCGCGGGTCTCGCGGTCCCTGCTTGGGCTGAGCGAACGCGCGGGACGGGATGACGAGCGCTAGCGAGAGGGCGACGCTATACAACAGAACGACGGCCAGACCCGGCAGGACCGTCAGTCCGGACACGGGCGCCGACCCAGGCGCGGGGCGAGAGAAGGAAACCCGGTATCGACAATCAGAAGACAAAGGCCACCCCCGTGCGCAAGGTCAGTGCGTGCATCGGCTGACCGCGGTGCTCGGGGAACTTGTCGTGCGTCAGATGACGTCCCGAGAAGAGGTAGTCGAGGTTCGCGGTCAGCGCGAGCCAGTTCAGCACGTGCCAGTGCACCTCGGGTCCGATGTTGAAGCCGAAGTTGATGTAGCGCTTGACGATCCTTCCATTGTTCGGCGACACCGACGAGGGGAAGCGGCCGTCGGTGACGAACCGACCGGCGAAGAGAAAGCGGCCACCGACGTACACGTTGCGGGCCAGACGCCACTGAAAGCGCAACCCCGCGAGGGCGTCGATGCGCAGAAACAGCTTGGCGTCGCCGTGGAATTGGGCGACGTTCACCGAAAGGAGCGATCCGAGGCGAAAGGCGCTGCGCCGACAGCCGAGCCAGAAGAAGCCACCCTCCAGACCCGTCTCCCACCCCGTGCGCCAGGCGACACCGCCACCCAGTGACTGAGTGGCGCCGATCGTCGGCGTAATCGTCCAACACATCTCGGCGGCATGAGCCATACGTGGGAGAAGGGCGAATGCGAGAGCCAGTCCGATCGCGAGCAGGATTTTTGGAATATTTTTCACGCCACCTCCGTCCGAGTGTTTAACCGCAGAACGGACTCGTGAGTCAATCATTTCCGACTCCTTGTCGAGTTGGGCCCATTGACAAGAGGAGGGCAGATTGCGACACTAGTCCGGTGCATCACACCACAAACAGGAGTTCGATATGACCAAACGTCTGATGAGGGGGGTTCTGTTACTCGCTGTCTGCTTCGCCATCGCCTCGTTTGCACACGAGCAACAGGCGCAGGCGCAGTACAACGTGGGGCAGAGCGTTAGCGTTCTCTGGAAAGGCAAGTGGTACGCCGCGCGCGTATTGGCCGTACGTCCGAACAGCTGGTACATCAAATACAAAGGGTACAGTGCGAGTTGGAACGAGTGGGTCGGACCGGGTCGCATTCGCCCGCGTCACGTGATGCATCACGGCGTGTATCCCGTGGGGACCCCGGTGATGGTGCTCTGGAAGGGCAAATGGTATCCCGCGCGGGTGCTGCAGGCTCGACCAAATAGCTGGTACATCAAGTACAAGGGCTACGGCTCGAACTGGAACGAGTGGGTCGGTCCGGGGCGCATCCGGCCTCGTTGATCGACACAGTCACGCAATTCGGAGACGGGCCACGCCTACGAGGGCATGGCCCGTTTCTTTTTGGGCACAGCGGAGACAGGGAGATGTCGAGAGAAGAATTCGACCAGGCGCGCAGCCGCCTCGACGCCAGCAAGCGATCGGTGGACGTGACGACGCAGCTCGAGCTGTACGGCCTTTACAAGCAGGCGACGGAGGGCGACGTACAGGGGAGTCGGCCGGGGGCGCTGAACATCAAAGCGCGAGCGAAGTGGGACGCCTGGGCGACCCGCAAGGGGATGAGCGCAAGCGAGGCGCAACAGGCGTACGTCGATCTGGCGAACCAAATCCTCGAGGGATGAGCCGGCAAGCTCGGCGCGGCACTCTTCGTTGAGCTGGGGCATCAGATGTGCTAGGATATCTGCCATTGGATGGCATGTTCGTTCACCAGGGGGAGGTGGCTGCATGCGGGCCCGAAATCCGCTCGTCCGAATCTTCGAGACGGCGTCCTTCGCGATTGTAGAGCTCGGCGCCGATACCCGGGTCGTCGCCGCCAATCCGCACGCACTCGCGATCGTCGGATCCGAAACGAGCCCGATTGGACGGCGATTCCTAGAGCTCGTCAGCACGCGCGACCCCGAATCGACCCGTCGCCAACTCGAGGGTATCTGCTCGGGTGAGCAGGGTGGTGCCACCTTCGAGTGTCAGCTCATGCGCGCGGGAGCGGAACCGCGTTGGCTACGCGCTCACGCCGTGCACCTCGCCGACGCTGTCGACGACGCCTGCGCGGTCGTCGCCTTCGAGGACATCAGCGATGCCCGACGGGCGGAGGAGCTGCTGCGCAACTCCTATCGTTTCGTGGAGTCGCTGATCGAGAACATCCCCGACATGATCTTCGTCAAGGATGCCGGCGAGCTTCGCTTCGTTCGCCTCAACCGCGCGGGGGAGAAGCTGCTCGGCTATCGTCGCGACGAGCTGCTGGGGAAGAACGACTACGACTTCTTTCCCCGCGCCGAAGCCGACTTCTTCACGAGAAACGACCGCGAGGTCCTCGGATCGCGGACGCTGATCGACATTCCCGAAGAGCCGATTCACACGCGCGCCCTCGGCGTGCGCTGGCTGCACACGAAGAAGATCCCGATCCTCGACGAGGCGGGCCGTCCGATCTTCTTGTTGGGGATCTCAGAGGACGTGACCGAGCGACGTGAAGCCGCGGAACGACTGGCTGAGAAGACGCGGGAGCTCGAGCGCTCCAACGCCGAGCTCGAACGCTTCGCCTACGCGATCTCCCACGACCTCCGCGAGCCTCTGCGAGCGATCTCGAACTTCACCGACCTATTGGCCGAGAACTACGCGGGCGATCTCGACGACGCCGCGCAACGTTACATTCGCTATGCCGTCGAGGGCGCCCGCCGAATGGACGACATGATCACCGGCCTCTTGCAGTTCTCTCGCATTGGCGCCGGATACGCGCCAGCCCGCGTCTCCCTCGCCGATGTCTTGATGCAGGTGCAGTTCAACCTCAAGTCGATGATCGTCTCGACGCGCGCGCGGATCGAGGTCGAGCCGTTACCCGTCGCGGTGGCCGACGAAGGCCATCTGGTGTTGCTGTTCCAGAACTTGATCTCGAACGCGATCAAGTTTCGCTGCCCCGATCGCCGGCCCGAGGTGCGCGTCTTCGCTCGTCCCGACGGGGAGCGCTGGGTGATCGGCGTTCGCGACAACGGAGCGGGCATCGCCAAAGACGAGCAACGCGCGGCGTTCGAGATGTTTCGGCGTCTCGGGAATGCCTCGGGAATCGAGGGTTGCGGTATCGGATTGGCGATCGTGAAGAAGATTGTCGAGGCCCTCGGGGGGGCGATCTGGATCGAATCCCACGGCGACGCTGGCACGACCGTCGCCTTCAGCGTGCCGAGCAGCCGCGTGATCACCGACGAGACCCTCTCGAGCGAGGGCTCTCCCCTGTGACGTCCGTTGCGGTGTGGCCTCTCGGCACCGCGACGTTTCCCTGGCCTGCCCGAGACCCATCCTCATTCGACGAGGGATGACGCGCGTTCGTGGAAGTCGCCGCACAACGCGAGCAGCGTGTCGCGAAGCCAGCCCCCAGCCACCCCGGGCGGCGTGCTGGCGCGGTAGAGCAGCGAGATCGGCATCGTGAACTCCTCTCCGAATTCGACGGGATGAATCGACCGCAAGCGGCCCGCCTGGAGATCTTCAGCGACGAGGTGTAACGGCATGTTTCCCCAGCCGAATCCTTCGACGAGCAGCGCGTGCTTGGTGTGCAGATCGGCGACTCTCCAGGTGCGGTTGGCCAGTACCCCGGCGTCGACGCCAGCCGTCAGCGGGCTGCGATCGGTGAGGACGATTTGAATCTGGTCCCGCAGATCGGCGGTACCGATCGGTGCGTCGTGCGTCGCCAAGGGGTGCGTGCTCGCCACGACGGTGCGCATCTGGATCTGCAACAGCGGGACGCGAGCCAGCTTGGGAGAGCTCGTCAGCATCGGTCCACTGATCCCGAGGGAGCAGGTTCCCGTCAAGACGTGTTGCGATACGGCGCCCAACCCCTCGGTATAGAGTCGCAGGCTCACGGTCGGAAACTCCTCGAGGAATGCGCGGAGCGCGAGGGTCAGGATCGACGTCGGAAACATCATGTCGACGACGAGGGCGAGCTCGGGCTCGATCCCTCCCGCGATCCCCTTGGCCCGGGCGCTCAGCAGCTCGACCTGCGATACGACGGTGCGCGCGTCGGCGAGCAGCGAGCGACCCGCATCGGTCAGTCGCGGCGTTCGACCTGCCCGGTCGAAGAGCTCGACCTCGAGCAACCGCTCGAGGTTCGCGATCGCGTAGCTCACAGCAGATTGCGCGCGGCGCAAGCTGCGGGCGGCGGCCGAGAAGCTCCCCTGCTCGGCGACGGTGAGAAAGACCGTCAATTGATCGAGGGTGATCGGGTACATCTCCATCATTGCGGGTATAAACCAATTCGTTCGGCTTTGAAACCCCAACATCGAGGGGGCGGTCCCGTGTGAGGGTGGGGCGGCGGAGCGGGTGAGGTCGATCGGGGCGATCGAGACGTTCGGGGACGCCGCGCGCGAGCCGGAGCTAGCCCCGCGAGGATCGGATCGACCGCGGCGACGGCGGTTGGGCTAGCCGCGCTCGCGCCAACGAACTCGTGAGACGATGAGCCACTCGCAGATCGTCGCGCGCAGGTGAACCAGCGCACGAGAGAGTCGTGTCGGCGCGTCGGGGGTGATCGGTGTTGATTTCATGTTGATGCTCCTTTGTTGCAGCATACGCAATTATATAGCATCGCTTTGCCAAAAGATCGAGACTTTTTTTCGAGATGATTGCGGATTTATGCTCTGCTTGCACATTTTTGACGTCATTGTCACGGAACGTGCATTCCCGGGGCGGATCGGCTTGCTCGCCGACGCCAGGATCGCAATCGGGTGCTGACGTTGATTCGAAGGATAGGGGAGAAATGCGAAGGGGATGCGAAAGCTCTCCGAGTTTCAGCTGTGCTCGATATAGTGGCGCAGCAGGCTCGGTTTCGTGACGGCGCCGAGGAGGCGGCCATTTTCGACGACCGGGAGGATCGAGAGGTGGCGCTCGACCATCAACGTCGCCGCTTCCGAAACCGGTGTGTCCGGACGCACGGTGACGGGGCGGCGGGTCATGATCTCGGCCACGGTCGCGCCCGCCACCTTGTCGAGCTCCTTGCGCGTGCGATCGGAGAAGGGCTCGAGCGGCAACAGACCGTTGAGGAAGTGAACGAATGTCGGCAGGTGGATCTGCTTCTCCTGAAAGACGAGGTCCATCGAGGTGACGACGCCGACCAGCGACTCCTGATCGACGACGCAGGCGGACTCGACCGATTTGGTCAGGAACAGCTCGGCTAGCTCGCGCACGCCGAGGGTCGGGCGGACGGTCAGTGGCACGTTGTTCATGATTTTGTCACAGGTGATCATGGTCGCCTCCTGCAAAGGGTTCCCCTTCCATTGTCGGCGGTGGGGCTTCGATTTGCAAGCTCTGGCGCTCAGCTCTTGGCGGGCTGTGCGCTCTTGGCTGGGAAGAGGCTCGGGACCGAGAGGAAGAGGATCGCCATGATGATCAATCCCGCTCCGATCAATTGGTAGGTGCTCGTCGGCGTCTGGCCGAACCAATGCGTCAGGCTGAGGCCGGCGATCACGCCGGCCAAGATGCTCGAGCTGCGATTGACGGGAACGCAGAAGGTGTTCTCCTGTTTGCCCAAGAGGATCAGACCGCCAAAGACCCCCGTACCTTGCGACAAAATGCCGATCACGATCGCGATCCAGAGATACTCGCTCCCAAAGAAGCTGGTGAAGCCGGCCCGTAGCTGCATCATCTGTTCACCCTGGCCGACGAGGGCGAGCACGCCGAGGATCAGGATCAACGAGGGCGTCGCCACCATCTGCTCTTCGACGAAGAAGCGGGTGTTCAGGCGGACATCCTTCGATTTCGCGAGCTTGGACATGAAGCGCAGGCGAAAGAGGTAGCTCATCAGGTAGAAGAAGACGTCGAGGGTGGCGATGATCGTAATCTTGTAGCCCCCCTTCTCGGAGAAGGCGACGAGCAGCGCGGCGAGCGAGAAGCCGAGAGCGGCCCAGGAAAACCAGCGCACGTCACGCCCCGAGAGGCGATCGACGATCGGCGCGATGATCAGCACGCCGCCGCGCATCAAGAGCATCATGAAGACGATCGAGACACCCTTGAAGGTGTACGCCAGCGTGGTGGTCGCCACGATCAAAGCAGTGAAAAGTCCTGAAAGCAGGGTATACTTTCCGGGCATCGGCAGCGAGACGCCGCCGATCGTGCGATGGCCGGCGTACTTCCACCAGCCCATCGCGCTGATGAAGATGAACATGCCGACGATCGAGGCGATCACGGTGACGGGCAAGAGGACGAAGCCGTTGATCGGACCGCTCATGCCGGGAAGCAGCCCCTTCGAAAGGGCCTTGGTCAAGGCGGAATAGGGAGCGTAGCAGGCGAAGTACCCGAAAGCGAAGTACCAGATACTGAGCCCGGCGCCGCGTGGGTCGGGAAGTGGTTGATTCATCTCGTTTGCGCGGTTGTGTTCAATTCATGTTAATCATCGATGAAAGGAGCCCAGATGTCAAAACCTGAAGCCGATGGCTGGCTGACCCCGTGGCTCGAGCGGCAACGCCCGGCGGCGGAGCGCGGCGTGTATTGCAACCGCACCCTCAATCTTCGCGGCATTCGGGCGATCGGGTACGACATGGACTACACGCTGATCCACTACCACGAAGAGGAGTGGGAGCGGCGCGCCTTCGAGTACATTCGCGAGAAGCTGCTCGAGCTGGATTGGCCCGTCGACGACGTGCTCTTCGATCCGAGCTCGACGATTCGCGGTCTGATCATCGACAAGCAGCTGGGCAATCTGGTCAAGGCCAACCGCTTCGGCTACGTCAAGCAGGCGATGCACGGCACGAGGATGCTGACCTACGACGAGCAGCGCGAAGCGTACAGCCGCAGCGTCGTCGATCTCGCCGAGCCGCGCTGGGTCTTTCTCAACACGCTCTTCTCCCTCTCCGAAGCGTGCATGTACGGCCAGCTCGTCGACCGCCTCGATCGCCGAGAGATCCCCGAAGTGCTGGGTTATGGCGAGCTCTACGATCGGACCAAGGCGGCCCTCGACGAGGCGCACATGGAGGGGCGGCTGAAGGCGGAGATCGTCGCCGCCCCCGAGCGCTTCGTCGCCCTCGACCGCGAGGCGCCTCTGGCACTGTTGGAGCAGAAGCGGGCGGACAAGAAGCTGCTCTTGATCACCAACTCCGAGTGGGCCTTCAGCGACGCGATGATGAGCTATGCCTACGATTCATTGCTCCCCGATGGGATGGCCTGGCGCGATCTCTTCGACTTGGTGATCGTCGCCTCGCGAAAGCCCGCGTTCTTCGTCCAGAGCCTGCCGATCTTCAAAATCGTCGACGCCGCCAGTGGCTATCTCGAGCCTTGCATCTCCGGGCTCGAAGCGGGGCACAAGCTCTATTGGGGTGGCGACGCGGCGAAGGTCGAGCGCCACTTCGGCTTTGACGGCAACGACTTCCTCTACGTCGGCGACCATATCTACGGTGACGTCCACGTCTCCAAGAGCATTCGGCGCTGGCGCACGGCGCTGATCCTTCGCGAGCTCGAGGACGAGATCTCGGCGATCCGGCGCTTCGAGGCGAGTCAAGCCGAGCTTACGCGGTTGATGGCGGCCAAAGAGCAGCTCGAGTTTCGTCAGTCGGCGCTGCGCGCGTCGGCGCTGCGCGAGGCCGATCCGAGCTGCGCCAGCGGGGAGTGGGGCTTTCCAGCGGAGCACCGCGGCGAGCGGGACCGGCTCCTCGCCGAGCTCAAGTACCAGTTGGGAGAGCTCGACCAACGGATCGCGCCGCTGGCGATCGCCTACGGTGAGCTCTACAATCGTCGCTGGGGCTTGCTCCTGCAGACGGGAAACGACAAGAGCCACCTCGCGCGCCAGATCGAGCGCCACGCCGATATCTACACCTCCCGGGTTTCGAACTTCCGCTACGCGACCCCCGTCGTCTACCTGCGCTCGCGGCGCGGGTTGTTACCCCATGAGCAATAGCGCGCGGTCGCATCGTCGTGTGTCGCGAATCCAGGAGCGGAGCTAGATCGTAAAGGCGAGGTGCAGGACGCCAGCGGTGACCAGGGCGATCGTCAGGTTGTCGTCGATCGTCTCGCCGCCGAAGAGCTCGGTCAGCGTGCCGGCGATCGCGGCGACGCCCGCGACGAGCAATGCGAAGGGTAGGGCGTAGGGACGCGTGGCGACCAGGAAGATCGACACCGCGATGAAGCTTCCCAAGAGGAAGGCGGCGCTGCCAGCCCAGCTTTTGGCGCGGAAGAGCTTCTTCGCGCCGAAGCGTTTGCCGACGATCGAGGCCAGCGGGTCGCCGACGGCCAGCACCAGAACGGCGATTTGTGCCACGGTCTGGCTGAAGATCGCGACGACCAGCGCCAAGGAGAGAGCGAACCAGGTCGCCGAGGGCACGACGTAGCGCTCCCGTGGGCGGACGATGCCCGAGAAGACCTTCTCGATCAACAGGTCGTTGAAGCGCGGCCAGATCCGGCGCGTCACGTCGAGCAGGAAATAGGTCGCCAGGATCGGCGTCAAGACCCACAAACAACCCGTGCGATCGAGGAAGAACTGGTAGCAGATCAACCCGGTGAATCCGCTCAAGAAGTGGAAGAGATTGCGCTTGTAGTTCGTCGGACGGACCGAGTGCAGCTGGCCGACGAGGGGGCGCGTCTCTTCGTTCCCTTTCAGGCTCTGGACCAGGCGCTCGTACCCTTCGGCGAGGGATTGGCGGACGCTATCGAGCGTCGTGCGGTCCCAATCGTCGCGCAGCGATTCGTAGCTCGCCCGCAGACGATCGGCGAGCTGACTCAACGACTGGTGGAGGCCGTCGATCCGCTCGGCGTAGCGCGCGCGGTAGCTCTGCACCGCATCGAGGAGCTCTTGGAAGTGCTTCTGGGCTTGGGTCGCCGTTTCGCTCAGATCGCCCTTCGGCTTCTCGAGTGCGTGGATCAGCCGATAGAGTTGTCGCGTCAGATCGAGTAATTGTTGGTCGGCTGTGGTGCTGTGGCTCATTCCGATTCCCCCAACCCTTCTGGCGCCACGCTATCCAGCCCGAGAAGAGCTGTCAAGTCTTACCACACACGGTTCTCCTGAATCAGCGCCGTGGCTCGTTCTGCGGTCATCGGTTTGCCGAAATAGTACCCTTGACCGTAGTGGCAATCGATCGAGCGCAGGGCGATCAGCTGTTCGGCGGTTTCGATCCCTTCGGCGATCACCTGCATTTGCAGGTTGTGGGCGAGGGTGACGATCGTCTGCACGATCGCGTCGCGCCCGACCTGGCCGCTGATGCGCCGCACGAAGGAGCGGTCGATCTTCAGGTAGCTCACGGGGAAGCGGTGGAGGTAGGCGAGCGACGAGTAGCCCGTGCCGAAGTCGTCGAGGGCGAGCCGAATGCCGAGGCGCTGGAGCTGAGCCAAGACCTCGGTGGCGACGTCGTTGTTCTCGATCAGGGCGCTCTCGGTGATCTCGAGCTTGAGACAGCCCGGATCGAGCCCGGCCTGTTGGACGATCGTCTCGATCGAGGCCACCAGATCCGGATCGGCGAACTGTCGGCTCGAGAGATTCACCGAGATCATCTTCGGGGCGTAGGGGCCCTGGGTGCGGAGCCACTCGACCATCTGCTCGCACGCGGTGCGCAGGGCGAAGCGGCCGATTTCGATGATCGCGCCCATCTCCTCGGCGACGGGGATGAACTCGCCCGGCGAGATCATGCCGATCTCGGGGTGGTGCCAGCGCACGAGCGCCTCGAAGCCGTTGAGCGTGCCGCTGGCGAGGTCGACGATCGGTTGGTAGTTGAGCTGGATCTCGCCGCGGTCGATCACCTTGCGCAGGTCGTTCTCGATCCGCATCCGGGCGATCGCGAACTGGAACATCCCGGTCGAGAAGAACTCGTGGCGCGCTTTCCCTTGCTCTTTCGAGCGGTGCAGGGCGATGTCGGCGTCGCGCAGGATCTCCGAGGGCGTCTTGTACTGGCGCGTGCCCAAGGTGATCCCGATCGACGAGGTGATGTAGACCTCTTGGTCGTTGAGGGAGAAGGGCCACATGATCTTCTCCTGGATGCGTTTGGCGATCTCCGAGGCCTCGGACTGCTTGGCGACATCGTCGAGGAGGATGATGAACTCGTCGCCTGCGAAGCGCGCCACCATGTCCCGCGCCTTGACGCAGCTCGTCAGCCGCTGCGATAGCTGCACCAGCAGCTCGTCGCCGATGTGGTGGCCCATCGAGTCGTTGACGTTCTTGAAGCGGTCGACGTCGACGAGGAGCACCGCGTAGAGGTA
>JAGQJP010000627.1 GCA_020430585.1 Myxococcales bacterium
ACCAGCCCCTCCGAGAGCATCGTCTTGAGCGCCAAGTCCTGGAGCACGGCGAAGGAGAGCGAGAGCGTGAGCACCCCAGCGGGGGCGTAGAAGAAGAATGCCGAGTCGCGCGGTCCGACGCCGCTGGCGAGGAACTTCTTCAGCTGCTCACCACCCGAGAGCATTCCGTAGCCAGCGACGACGTGGGCGACCAGACCGATCACGATCGCGAAGAGGAAACACGGCAGCGCCAACAACAGCGTCGCCAAGGCCCAGCCGTACGCGCGGGCAAACGCGAGCGAGAGCGCGAAGGTCAGGGGTATCGCCAGAAACGGCAGATGAGCCGTTCCGATGCGCCAAAGCTTGTAGGGATAGTACGCCCGCGGCGAGAGCGGCAGTTGGTGCAGCACGCGGTTCTCGGCGTCCCGAAAGAGCACTTGCAAGCTACCGTAGCCAATGAAGAAGAGCATCATCGAGGTCAGACCGAAGGCCCAATCGCGGGCGAAGTCGACGAAGCCAGGCGAAGCGAGACGCTGGCGAATCGCGCCGCTGCCGAACCACGAGACCAACAGCGCGCAGACGACGCCAAGGAGCGCGACGACGAGGCTCAGCCGCCCACGGGGCGCACGCCAGCGATTGCGGAGCAGCACGTAGCGGTTGCGGAGCAGTCGGGAGAGCATTGGCAGTGCCCTGGCGCTTTCAACGGATCAGAGTTTCGAGGGATCGCACGTCGTCGAGCTGCGGGGCGAGCTCTTTGGCCTTCGCCACGTGCTCCCGCGCTTTCGCCTTCTGTCCCAGCGCCCAAGTCACACGGGCGAGCGCGGCGTACACCAACGCCGCGGGTTTCTTCATCTGCTCGCTTCCGCGCCCGACGAGAGCCGCGTCGATGGTGCTGCGGGCGATCTCGAGCTCTTCGAGGGCCGCCGCGTTTCGCTTGGTCTCGAGGAGCGCCAGACCGAGGTGATAGTGGAACTGGTAGCGAAACGGCGCGATCGCCATCCCCATTCGCGCCCAACGCTCGACGTCGCGCCACTTCTTGCGCTTACCGTCGTACTCGGCGAGGCGCAGCACGACCCCCGCGCTGTTCTGATCGATCAACGCGAGCTTGCGCAACACCTCGTGGGCCTTGTCGGGCTGTTTGTCCTTGAGGTAGATCCCGACCAACATCCGATAGGCGTCGGGGTAGCTCGGCACGATCGACGCCGCTTTGAGCAGGTGGGCGAGCGCTCCTTTGTTGTCCTTCTTGGCGCGCGCGATCGCCGCCAGCTTGAGGCGCACGTAGTAGCCATCGTGGCCGCTCTTGACCATCGTCTCGAGGTGCTTCTTGGCGACGTCGATCTGCCGCTCGGCGAGGGCCTTGTTCGCCGCCAGATAGTTTGCCAACGGCTGCTTCGGATCCAGCTTCAAGGCGCGGGCCAACGATGCGCTCGCATCGCTGAGCTTACCGCTCTTCACCTGGGCGACGGAGAGACGGGCCCAGGCCTCGGCATCCTTCGGATTCTTGTCGACTCGCTTCTGATAGGCCGACAGGTCGCGATAAAAATCGAGGTCGGCGAGGAAGTAGCCCCGATAGGCGCCGTATTTCTTCTTCAAGAACGCCGCAAAACGGCGATCGAACTCGGCTGTCTCGATCCCGAGGACGCGCTTGAAAATCTGCGGCGTGTGGAGCTTCTGTCCGTAGAGCACGAGCATCTGTCGGATCTTGGCGAAACCCCAGGTCTTGTCGATGAATTCCATCACGACGTAGGCCTGGTAATAGGCGGCGAGGATCTGCTTGAAGTTCTTCGCCTGGGTGAACTCGAGGTTGAACGCGGCGATCCCGGCGACGCGCTTCTGGCGTAGCGCCTCGTAGAGCACGAGGTCCATCTCGCGCTTCCACTCCGGCTTGGCCAGCGTCGCCTCGTAGACCGCCAACCCCTCGGTAAACCAGCGCGGCACGCGGGAGTGGGAGAGCTGAATGTGATAGACGTGGGCCATCTCGTGCCAGAGCACCTGCTCCCAGTTGAAATTGCCGTCGCTCGGGCTGCGCGAGGTGATCACGTGGCCGAAACAGACGCCGTGCACCGAGATCCGCGGCAGACCGACGGTGCGGATCGCGAAGTCCCGGGGATTTTTGAATATTTCGAGCTGTAACGGCGCCTTGGGGACGAAGCGATACTTCTTGTTGAAGGTGCGGTAGGCCCGTTCGACCAGCGGAATCGCGTAGCGCTTGAGGATCGCGCTCTGCTCTTTGTGGAAGCGGAAGGTGATGTGCGTCGAGCGCACGAGCTCGTAGCGCTTGAAGACCTTGTCGAAGAGGATCGCCGACATGTTGTAGGCGCGGACGTTGTAGGGATCGTTCTCGAAGGCCTTCTCGAGGTACTCTTTGGCCTTCTTGTCGTCGGCGACGCGGCTGTAGTTGATGCCGAGGCTGACGTAGCTCTTCCAGAACTTCGGATTGACCACGAGGGCGCGCTCGTTGAGCTTGATCGCCTCGGCGTAGCGGTGCACCTTGACGCCGAACTCGGCGGCGGTATGGAAGAGCTCGGCGTACTTCGGGTTCAGCTTGAGCACGCGCTTGGTGTAGGCATCGAAGCGCGCGGCGTCGTCGAGCAGGTAATAGGCGGTCCCGGTCAGCGTCAAGGCGCGCAGGTGATTCGGGTTCAGCTTCAACAGGGGCTCGAGGTCCGCTATCGCGGCCTTGTAGCGCTCGGCGTCGAGGTTGATCTCCGCCTTCAAACAGAGCGCCCCCTCGTGTAGCGGGTTGATCGCCAGCGCCTTACGGATTCGCTTCAGCGCTCCGTCGCGATTGTACTCCGAGCGCAGCAGGATCTCCGCCATCCCGATCAGCGCGTCGGGGTGATTCGGGTTGATCTTGAGCACGTCCTCGAAGCTCTTGGCGGCGTCGTTGTAGTTGTACTTGTCCAAAAAGAGATAGCCCCAGTGGACGTTCGCAGGCAAGTAGCTCGGGTCTGCCTTCACCGCATCGCCGAAGACCTCGTTGGCGTTGCGGTAGAACTCGTTTCGATGCAAGGCGCGGCCGAGGCTCGTCAAATCCCGAGCGCTCTTGATCTTCTCGTCGTTGTAGAAGTCGGCGAGCTTGTCCAGCGCGCTGTACCCCAACGCGTTGCGTCCGACGTCGTAGAGCGTCAGCCCGAGCAGCACCCGCGCGCGATGGAACGCCTCGTTCTGCCGCAGCAACGCCGAGAGGGTGCGAATCGCCCGCTCTCGATTGCCAAGGTGGATGTCGAGCTTCGCCTCGAGGAGCCCGACCTCGGGGCGCAGAGCGCGATTTCCCTTGGCGCGCCGTAGCGCGGCAGCGGCGAGCTTGTACCGCCCGGTGCGAATGTAGAGACGCGCGAGGGCGAGTTGGAGTTGGGCGGCGAGAGCGCGCTGGCGCAGACCCGTCTTCGCCAGCTTCTCGGCGGCGGCGTAGTTGCCCTTCTGAAACAGAGCCGCCACGTCATCGACAACGCTTGCCGAAGCAGGAAGCGGGAGCGTGACGAAGAGCGAAAGACAGAGCGCCGAAGCGATCGGACGCCAGAGCGATCCGGAGACGCGATTCACGTGATTCACCTCGTAGGGATCAGGGCTCGGGGCGCGCGGCGCGCGAGATCAAAGCCCGCCGACGATCTTCCACTCGCCCTTCTCTTTGCTGAAGTCGAGGCGGTTGAAGTCGTTCTTCACCTTCCAGGTCGACTTGCCACCCTCGGTGATCTGCATCCGCACGAGGAATTCGTACTCTGCGGAGGCCGTGCTGTCGCCTTTGAAGTTGATCTTGCGGACATAGACGACGTACCGAAGACGCTTGACGTTGTTGCGCAAGAGCGGAATCACTTTGGTCACCAGCTTCTCGAAGCCGTAATCGTCTTTGCTGTCGTCGGTGGACGAAGCGTTCTCGAAGTAGTCCCGCGAAACCATGCGGCGCAAGGTCTGCATGTCGCGATTCTCCATCGCCAACCGATATTTGTGCACCAAGTTGTAGATCTCGCGATTCTTCGGCGTGTCTTTGACGCTGCTGTTCTTGAGGCGACCGCCGCTACACCCGATTACCGACAATAACGAGAACAAGAGCCCCCAACGCACGATCTTCAAGCTAGCCCTCCTGGTTCGCGGACGAGGTGTGGTTCACTCTACTCCATCCGCCGAAAAGATCAAGATGCGCGCACCTGCCGCAACCAATGGAACAACCCGGGCCCGAAGAAAAATAATCCCGCCCGCGTGCGATGAAGCTGCCGCCAGCGGCAGCGGGCGCGCCACTCGTCGACCTGGCGCCGCACGCCCTCGGGCTGGCTCGCGTATTGCTGGGCGAGGCGTTCGAAGAGGCGCTCCGCCTCGCCGTAGCGGCCGAGAAAGTAGAGCGCTTCGCCCCAAACCCGATACGCCTCGAAGCCGAAATCGTCGCTCGGCAGGCTCTCGATCGTCAGCGTCTGAAGGAGCCGTGACGCTGCGGCATAGCGGCGACGTTCGAGCAGCCGTCGGGCGAGCAGATAACGCACGAGAGGCTGGCTTCGATGGTCTTCGAAGAGGTCGAGGAGCAGCTCGTCGGAGATTCGGCCCTCGAGCCGCGGGTTGAGAAACCATTGCCGCAAACG
>JAGQJP010000065.1 GCA_020430585.1 Myxococcales bacterium
AGCAGTCATCCCTGTGTTCTAAGGTCTCCCGTATATCTGCAAGTGCACGATAGATGCAATCCATCTCCCTAGAGTTACATGAGCCATCTACTGTAAAGGTGCCTTCCGGCTCGGTGGTGATCTCGGGGACGAGCTCGACGTAGCGCACGACGTGATCGGCGTCGAGCACGATCACCGAGCGGGCGAAGAGGCCGCGCAGCGGGCTGTCGGTGAGGGTCACGCCGTAGGTCGAGCCGAAGCCCGAGCGGTAGGCCGAGAGCGTCACCGCGTTCTCGATTCCTTCGGCCCCGCAGAAGCGCTTCTGGGCGAAGGGGAGATCGGCGGAGATGTTGAGCACGACCGTGTTCTCCAGCGAGGCGGCGACCTCGTTGAATTTTCTCACGGACATCGCGCAGATACCTGTATCGAGCGAGGGGAAGATATTCATCACGACGCGCCGTCCCGCGTAATCCGAGAGCCTCGCGTCTTGGAGTGTCAGCGACACCAGGTCAAATGCGGGAGCCACGCTACCGACAGCGGGCAACGAGCCGACGGTGTGTGCCGGGCTTCCTTTGAATGCGGTCTGAGCCATGTGTTATCTCCTTTTTCCGATCGATCATATGGTCCGAGCCCGCGCGGATGCGGCCGACCGTGCGACAACGCGGGCGCTCAGCGACACGCTGAAAGGTACAGCATACGTCAATCGGGACCGTTGCCGTACCCCCTTTTTTCGATCATCGTCGCCGCGTCCGCCGAGCGTCGATGGTCCGCGCTGGCGTCTTTGCTCCTTTCTCGAACGTCTGGTTGGGAAACGCCGTCTTCGTCGGCTCCCGCCGCGCGATGAAGGAGTGATCGGCGGCCTTGTGGCAGCTGTTGCATCCCTTCGTCAGTGCCCGAAAGCCGAGGAGAAACGCCGTTCGATCCCGCGCTTTGAGAGCGGCCGCGAGTTGTTTGCGGGCGGGTCCGGTCATCAAGGAGACTAGCTGCGTCAGCGGGCGCTTGACCCGCTTGAAGCGCGGGTAGAGCTGCACCGAGCGCTCCAACCCCTCCTCGATCTCGCCCAGCTTCATCACCCCTGCGTGTCACGCGGATCGTCCGTGACGAATGCTACGACAGCCCGTGGCACGCCGCAAGCGGTTCGATCGATCGAGAGGCCGACGGCGAGGAGGCTCGTCACGGCGGCCGAACGATGCTATCCTCTCTTTTGCGACACCCATAATCGGAGAGATGCGATGCGCTCCACCCAACGGAGAATCTTCCATCGATCGGCGTTTTTGGCGCTCTGGCTCGTCGGCGTCGCCTCGTGCGGGTCGTCGACCCGCGACGTCGGCGATACGTCGACCACCGCTCCGATCGTGATCACCCTCGACGAGCCCCACGATCTATCGACCGTCCGGACCTCGAAGCTCGTCGTGCGCGGGACGATCAGCGGCGTCACCGGCGGCGAGGTGCTGGTCAACGAGACGCCCCTCGAGATCGTCGACGGGCGCTTCGACGGTACCGTTACGTTGCGCGAGGGCAAGGACGTGACCCTCACCGTGCTGCACGCACCTTCCGGAACGCGTCTCGTGCGCACGCTCTACGTCGACTACACCCCGCCAAAGCTGGCGATCAATGCGCCGGAGCGAGCGACGAGGCGAACGCCGCCCGACGATCAGCTGACGGTCTCGCTCGAGGTCTCGGACAATCTCGAGCTGACGCGACTCGAGTACGAGGGCGTCCAGATTCCCGTGCCCGCGAACGGAAAGGTCGAGCACAGCGTGACCTTGACGACGGGCTTGAACACGCTGGTCTTCATCGCCACGGACGGCGCGGGCAATCGCTCGAGTCGCCGAGTCAACGTGCTCTATGGCGAGACGAAGTCGCCCTCCGATGTGCTCGACTCGGCGATCCGCCTCAACGTCGGCCCGGTCGCGTTGTCGGTGATCGCCGAGGTCGGGCAGCAGATCTTCGACGGTCTCGACCTGCAAGCGCTGCTCTTGGCCGCGAATCCGCTCTACACCTCGTCGATTGTCACGGTGAACCTGCAGACGATCAGCCACACCACGCCGAGCACGCTGCTGATTACTCCGAAAACGGGACTCCTCGATGTGCAGTTCGCTCTCAAGGGCTTGAGCGTCGTGCTCGGCGCGCAGCTCGACACGCTCGTGACCGTCACCGTGAGCGCCGACGCGATCAATGTCGCGGCGCAGGTCAAACCGACACTCGAAGGTGGCGTGCCGCAGACGACGATCGAGAACCTCGCGGTCAGCTTCTCGAATCTCAGCGTCTCGGTCGATGACTCGGATCTGGTCAACGCCTGGCCCGAGTACAAACAGACGATCGAGACCGAAATCGGCACCGTCGTCACGACCCTGGTCCAGACCTATCTCTTCCCGCTGATCGACGAGTGGCTGCCCAAAGTCGTCGACCCTCGGACCTTCTCGGTCGCCGGGCTCGACGTCGAGCTGCAGCCCGTGCCCGAAGTGCTCAACGTCTCTGCCGAGGGGATCTACCTTCGCCTCGGCGCCGCCGTGACGATCCTCGGCGCCCCGCCGGGGATCGAGTCGCCGGGCTATCTCTACACGCCCGGGGATTGGACTGCGGTCACGACCTCCGAGCATCTGAAGGTCGTGGTGAGAGACGACTTGATCAACCTCGTCTTGCACGAGGTCTGGCGCGCCGGGCTCCTGCGCTACACGATCGATCAGGAGTCGCTCGACGCCCAGAAGTCCGAGGTCGAGCTCGTCGCGGGTTTCCTCGGCTCGATCGTCGACGATCTACAGCCGCCCCTCAATCCCGAGACGCCGATCACGATCTCGCTCGAAGCGCCGCTACCGCCTGTCATCTCATTCTCCGACGATCCGGCGCGGATGCTCGAGCTTGGCCTGGGTGACTTCCGCGCGACGATCGCCACCGCGGGTGTCGATGCGCGGACGCTGCTCGTCGGGCACGTGACCGTGCAGATGAAGACCGGGCTCGGTTTCGTCAACGAAGCGGTGGTGCCCGAGGGGCTGCTCGTCGGGGTCGGCGTCGACCTCGACGCGACGGCGAGAACGAGCGTCGCCGCCTTCGAGAATTTCACCAACCTGCTGTTGCAGCCGATCGGCGAAAACCTCGGCGCGCTGGTGCAACCCGTGACACTGCCGCAGTTCTCGTACGTTCGCTACTCGGATCCGGCGGTGGAGATCGTCGGCCCGAACAAACATCATCTCTCTGTCGAGCTGCGGCTGCACCCGGCGGTGACTCCATGAAGGGGGACGCGATGAAGCGCGCGCATGTCAATCGAATCGGGTACCTCGTCACGGCCTTCGCGCTGGTTTCCTTGACGCTCGCCTGCTCGAAGCGGACGAGCAATCCAATATCGACGGAGACGTACGATTCGTCGTGTCGCAACACGTTGGCGCTCACGATTCAACCCGCCGATATCTGGGGGCGCAGGCTCACGGGCGCGACCCTCACCGTCGTCGCGGATGGCCAGACCACCGATCTCAGCGACGAACCCTACCGCGAGGGTGTGAGCGCGCCCAAGCAGTGGATCGTCAAGCTCACGGCGCCGAGCTACTTCGAGGCGCAGTTTACGATCGACTGGAATGGGGAGATGAGCGCCGACTCCCTCAGCCTGACACCGAAAGACGTTGCGACGACTGCCCGAACGGCCAAGAGCTTCTTCACGTCCGAGGAGGGTGGCAAACGCTGTCCCGCCTACACGCTGTTCATCGGACTCGATCACCAGTGGTTCGCGGCGACGGGCCGACCGCCGCGGGGAGGCAACCTGCTGACCCTCTACCGCGACGGCGAGAGCTACTGGAAGGCGGTGTACGACGATCTGACGACAGCGAAGCGCTCGGTGACGATGGCGACGTGGTGGTGGCAATCGAACTTCGAGATGTTCCGGCCCGCCGGGCACGAGACACTGGGGACGATCGAGCGTAAAGCGAACACGGTGGTCGCCGTGTTGAACCGACTCTCTGGGGTCACGAGGCGCGTATTGATCAACCAATTCGCCGCCGACATCTCCGAAGGTATCGCGTACGTCAACACCGATCGGGAGATCCGCGACATCGGACGGACGCTGGGCGATGACTTCGAGGTGATCGTCCAGCCAAACCGCGTCTCGCTGAGTCCCCTCGAGGAGTATCCGATCTTCGAGCGCACCGTGCCCTTCGAGAAGCGGCTCCTCGCGATCGGCGATTTCGGCGCTCCGATCTTCTCCAACACGGCGCTGGTCAAGCAGTCGCTCGATGTCGATCTCGGCATCGCCTCGTATCATCAGAAGCCCGTCGTGATCGATACGCGGATCGCCTACATCTCCGGGATGAACGTGAAGAGCACCGACTGGGACACCTCGACCCACGCGATCTTCAACTCGAGGCGGATGAAGTTCGACTCGACGACCGCCGAGCGGCTCGCCGTCCAAGCCAAGACCCAGCTGCCCGATCTCGGGCCGCGCAAGGACTACGGGATGCGGATCGAGGGGCCAGCGGCGCTCGACGCCGAGGACGTGCTGCGTCTGCGCTGGAACGAGGGGCGCCGCGTCGGAGATTTCCTCTCCGAATACTCCACGCCCTACGGTGATCTGCAGTACAACGACACGCCGCCTGGGACGCTGACGGCCCAGGTCGTGGCGACGATGCCTCCGCCCTTCGACGAGCAGTCGATCTTCGAGACCCTGGAGAAGGCGGTGCGCAAGGCCGAGCACTTCATCTACATCGAGGACCAGTACTTCCGCGTGCCGATGCTCGATGCGGTGATCCGCGAGCGGATGCAGCAGGTGCCGGGCCTCCTTCTGATCGTCGTGACCAAGGCGATCACCGACAGCGATGGCGGGAAGAAATACACCTACCTGGCGCACAAGGCGTATCGCGACAACTTCCCCGAGCGCTACCTGATGCTGCAGCTCAAGTCCTTCGACGTGACCAGCTTCCCGACGTCCGACGGGCCGATGAACACGGTCTACTTCGAACCGATCGACACCCACTCGAAGATCACGATCATCGATGACCTCTACCTCTGCGTCGGTTCGGCGAACAAGAACAACCGCGGTCTCAAGTACGAAGGCGAGCTCAACGTGGCGGTGGTCGACGCGGATTTCGTCAAAGAGCAGCGGCGTTCGATCTTTCGCCACCTCGTCGGCGCGGCGCTGGCGGATCAGATCGGCGACGATGCCGACGCGAACTTCGCGTTGCTGCGAGATACCGCTACGGCCAACGACGAGCGCGAGACGTTCTGGCGCGACGCGATCGCCACGATGAGCGCTGCCGAGATCGACGCCGCGAGCGACATGCGCCCCGATGGCTTCGTCTATCCCCTCGATTTCACGTCGACATACATCCTCGACGTCGGCCCCGATCTCTACTGAGCGTTGCCTCGCTTCGGCGACCGCTCGCTCGACGGGGCGCTCCGCTCAGCCGTCGGACGTCCCGCGGGTGCGCCGCCACTGGCCGAGCCACTCGATGGTAGCGGGCGCGAGCGCAGGTTGCCCGTGCAGTCGCTCGAAGGCGTTCTCGAAGTCCTCGACCCGATCGATGTCGAACCAGGGGGCGAGCTCGGCGACGACCAGGCCGCGGGACCAGAGGCGTCCGCGGGTGGCGGCGTAGGTGTTCTCGACGCTCCAGGGAAGCTCAGCGAGGAGCCCCTCGGGACACGCCCTCAGGCCCAACAGGTAGAACCCTCCGTCCTCGCTCGGCCCGAGCACGGCGTCGGCGTGTGCGAGCGCCTCGATCGCCCGCTCGTAGCGTTCGCGGCTCAAGCCCGGCGAGTCGGCGCCCACCGCGAACACCATCGGGACATCTCGCAACGCCCGTCGGAGCACGCGTTCGAGGCGCGCTCCGAGGTCGCCGTCGCCCTGCAGCCAGACCGTCGCTCGCTCGATCGGAATCCCCTCCAGGGCGGTGCTCGCGATGACCACCTCGGCCCCCTCGACCTGTGAGAGCTGAGCGAACGTGTCCCGCAGCAGCGCCGTGGCGAGCGCGGCGGCCGCTTCAGCGCCGATCGCCGGGATCAAGCGCGTCTTGACCGTGCCCGCGCGCGGCGGCTTGGCGAAGAGGCAGAAGATCGCCGCGGACGCCGAATGATCCGCTTCGGTGGTCATCGGTTCAGCCAACACGTGGCGCCGACGGTGAGTGCGCGCCGCGTCGCGTGAGCGGGAGGCCGGTGTCGGCAAAGGCGCCGCGGTCGGTCGGTTGGTGTCACGCTAGTCGCGGTAGAAGTACCAGCGCCGTGCGTTCGGATCGTAGTACTCCCAGTGGTCATTGTAGTAGTAGACGTCGCGTCCTTCATAGATCACGTGTCGATGGCCGCAGTGATGGCTGTGAAAGTGGGCGTCGTGCTCGGCGAGGATCGCCATCGCCGTGCCGAGGACGACCATTCCCGCGACGAAGCCGAGGGTTCTCGGGGAGCAACCGGGTGTCATCGCGCCGAATCCGAGCGTGAGAACCGAGATCAGAACTACGAGTTGTCGTTTCATATCACCTCCGAGCGAGAGCTCATCTATTCGTCATTTGGCAGAGTTTCTTCGGCGGGCGCCAGCTGGCGGTAGAGCTCGACGCCGTCCCTCGACCGGCGGCCGGCCCGCCCCTCGTGCTCGAGCCACTCGAGGTGCCCCGCGATCTCCGAGAGGGTGAGGTACGCGTCCCAACCGCCGAAGCGGCCGAACAGAGCGATCGCCAGCTGCTGCCGATTCATCGGCTCGCCGAGCAGCGCGAGGATGCGGCGGCTGCGGCGGTCGAGGTGGCGCTCGATCTGTTCGATACGGCGAGGGAGGTTGTGGAAGTTGTTTCCGTGCCCCGGCAGAATCCAGCTCGGCTGCAACCCTTTCAGGCGCGCGAGGGAGGCGCGGTAGTCGAGGAGCGAGCGCGGCTTCTCTGGCTCGCCGACGAGCGGCGCTTCGAGGCAGGGGTTCGGGGTGACGAACTCGAGGATGTGATCCGAGGCGAGCAGCCACTTGCGACCTGCAAGGTAGAGCATCACC
>JAGQJP010000628.1 GCA_020430585.1 Myxococcales bacterium
ACGGTGCCCTTCATCTCGTCCGATAGCTTGCCCCAAACCGTCGTCCCGAACAGCGGGTTGTACATGTCGGGCGCCTTGAGGGGGTTTTCGTGGTCGATCTCGAGGGACCAATCGATCCGATCGGTCGCGTTCCATTGCAGGTTCTTGCCCTTCTCGTACAGCTTGAGCATCTTGTCGCGGCCCTCGTCGTACTCCCAGTTGAACGTCACGATGCCACTGGTCGGCGTGCGCCATTGGGTCTGCTCGATCGGCAAGGTGTAGTCTCGCGTGCTCATATCGCTCCTTGGCCCTGCGTCGGGACCGTGTGGATGGGATTTGTCGGAATGGCCTTTACAGTGTAAGGTGTTCAGATCGGAAAAGGCAAGCCCTTGACGAGTAAACCCAGAGGACCAGGAGAGAACCGATGAAATCCGAGGCGCAACTCGCCACACGCCGACCGCGCGACGGCCGCGTCCCAATCTACCGACTGGCGACGCTCGTTTCGATGCTGCTCGTCCTCGTCTCGCCCTCGATCGGTGTCGCCGAGACGACGCTGACACCGAAGCTACCCGCGCTGCGTTTCAGCGGCAACGTCGGCGCGAGCTTCTGGAGCTCGTGGGGAGATGGAAAGGCCGAGCTCTCGGGCTATTCGATCAAAACGCCACGCTATGGATCGATCCGCAAGGGCCACAGCGTACTGATCTACGTCACCGAAGACCTCGACCAGCGGACGCGGATCAAGGACGACCGCCGATCGACGCCGTCATCACAGAAGGTCGCGGTGCTCAAGCTAAATCATACCCTCAAGTTCCTCGCGGGGATCTATCCCTACTCGGTGATGACCAGCGTTTTCACTCCGATCCGGCCACTCGTCGGTCGCGAACGCTTCGCTCCGATCAAGATCTCCTTCAGCGCCCAGGAGTGGTGCGGCCACGTCTACGGGATTTGGCATGCCGACACGAGCGAGCTCGTGCAGACGCTGCTCTCCTACTTCTCGTCGGAGGGGGAACACCGCCATCGGACACCGATCGCCGCGGGAACGCTGTACGAGGACGCGCTCTTGATTCAGCTGCGCGAGCTGGACGGCGCCTTCAACGGCGGGAAGAACTGGACGGGAAAACTGGTCCGCACCGCCTGGAGCTTCCGTCGAGCGCACCACCCTGTGCAGGCGATCTCGGCGACGATCACCCGCGATGCGACCAGCTACCGCGGCAAGAATGTGACCCGCTTTCGGCTGACGGCGGGGAGCTATCAGCGCACGTTCCTCGTCGAGCGCGAGAACCCGCATCGAATCTTGTATTGGAAGACCTCAGAAGGCGAAGAGGCTGTTCTGCAAAAGACGGCACGCCTGCCCTACTGGCGACTAAACCACCTCGGCCAGGAGAGCTTCCGCCGACAGCTCGGGCTCTAGCGCGCGTCGTTGGCAAGCGGCGACGCCAGGCGAGGCAATGCCGGACTGGGGTCGGATCGGAGAGCGGATCGGATCAGAGGAGATTGGCCGCCAGCTCGGCGAGATCCGAGCGCTCACCTTTGTAGAGCGTGACATGGCCCGCGATCCCCTCTTGCTTGAACTTCTCGACCAGATACGTCAAGCCGTTGTTCACCGAGTCGACGTAGGGGTTGTCGATCTGGTAGGGGTCACCCGTGAAGACGATCTTCGTGCCGTGACCGACGCGGGTGAGGATCGTCTTGACCTCGTGGGGCGTCAGATTCTGCGCCTCGTCGATGATCATGTACTGGCTCGGGATCGAGCGTCCACGGATGTACGTCAGCGGCTCGATCGCGATGATCCCGAGATCGAACAGCTCGTGGTAGCCCCGCCCACTCTTCTTGTCCTGCTTGGAGAGGCCGAGGAGGAACTCGACGTTGTCGTAGATCGGCTGCATCCAGGGGTTCAGCTTCTCTTCGATGTCCCCCGGCAGATAGCCGATGTCGCGCCCCAAGGGGAAGATCGGACGCGAAACGAGGAGCTTGGCGTAAACCGACTCTTCGGTCGTTTTCTGTAAGCCCGCGGCGATCGCCAGCAAGGTCTTGCCCGTGCCCGCTTTTCCGACGAGCGTCGCCATCTTGATGTCGTCGCGAAGCAGCAGGTCGAGGGCGAAGTGCTGCTCGCGGTTGCGCGGACGAATCCCCCAGACACCGTCG
Source organism: Myxococcales bacterium (assembly GCA_020430585.1). Lineage (GTDB taxonomy): Bacteria > Myxococcota_A > UBA9042 > JAGQJP01 > JAGQJP01 > JAGQJP01. The sequence goes on from JAGQJP010000628.1 coordinate 2,125, forward strand.
CGGAAATGGGTGATCGGCTCGATCGCCTCACCATCGGTGCTGACGCGGCAGAGCGCCGTCCGGGTCGGATTCGACTCATCGCGCAGCATCAGGTATTCGTTCTTGAAATAGTCGCCCGCCGGCCGCTCGAGCCGCCCGTCGGCGTAGAGCTGGCGGATCGCGTCGGGGTGCACGTCGAGCTCCGAGGCACCCGGGTAGAGGTCCTCGAGCTCGATCCGCTCTTGATCGTAGTCCTCGGCGGTCAAGCCGAGAACGTCGGCGCGAATCCGCAGATTCGTATCCTTGGTGACGAAAATTGTGGGCATCTGCGGGTCGATGCGCGAGATGTCGAGCGCGGTGGCGACGATCCGATTGTCGGGGTGGTCACCGTTGGCGATCATCTTCGGCAGCGGCCGTTCGGAGAAGGCGACCAACAGACGCCCGCCGCTCGGCAACGCGACGCCCTCGCGTAGATTGCCCAGGGTTCGATACTCGTCCAACATGCGACAAACTTGCCGCGCGTTGCGACCGAGCTCGGACATATCCTTCTTGAACTGATCGAGCTCTTCGATCACGTTGATCGGAATGCAGACCGTGTTGTCGCCAAAGCTATTGAGGGCTGACGGATCGTGCAGCAAAACGTTGGTATCCAGTACGAAGTTCTTGCGCATGCCGATGATCTCCACCGCAGAAGTAACGGTAGACCATACGGCGGTTTCCGAGAGCGTGTCAACCGATTTTTCGCGCCCCGTGGGCTCCCGAGCGGCGGCGAAAGGCGCGCAAAACGGGCATTGATCGACGCCGCGCCGCGTGCTAGATCAAGCACATGAATACCACGACACCCCATCTCGCTCGCTTGATCGAGCTGGCGCTCACCGAGGACATCGGCCACGGAGACGTCACCTCGCTCGCCACGATTCCCGCTGACGCTCTGGGCTCGGCGATCTTCATCGCCAAAGAGGAGCTCGTGCTTTCGGGCGTCGACGTCGTCGAGCGCGTATTCCAACGAATCGACCCTGAGGTCGAGCTCGTCTGGCTCGCCCGCGACGGCGAACGCATCGCCGACCGTGCCACGATCGCTCGGCTCTCCGGGCGTTCCCGCTCGCTGCTCACGGGCGAACGGACAGCACTGAACTTCCTCCAGCGTCTGAGCGGGATCGCGACGCAGACACGGCGCTGGGTCGAGCTCCTCGGCG
>JAGQJP010000629.1 GCA_020430585.1 Myxococcales bacterium
CTCGTGTCGCAGCGGCTCGTCGATTGGATCAACGCCACGCTCCCGCGCTCGGCGCGGTATGCGGTGCGCTCCGAGCGCGGCCACGACGTGCTTTTCCTCGGGCTCGCCCGTCGCGGCGTGCTGCGCCGGGACCTGCGCTATGCCGCGGAGCTGGAGTCCGCGGACTACTTGTTCGTCTTCCCCGCGCCCGGGCGCTCTCGCACCGTCGATTGGATCAGCGGTTTCGCTCGGCTACCGATCGTCCACGAATGTCGCGTGGCCGCTTCGTCGGTCTGCGCCGTCTTCCGACTCGCCTCGTCCCCTCGGTAGGTGTCGAAAGCGGGTGGCGGCGAACGGGTAGCGCTTGATTTTTTTGCGTGAGGAGCGCTAGTCTGGCCCCAGACTGCTCAGCGGGTCGCCGTCGTGCGAGATCGGCGCGACCCCGAATTGGAGAATCGATGTCCCGCTATTGGAAACTGTTCCTTCTCTCTCTCGGGTGCCTGGCGTTCGCGGCCTGTAGCGCCGAATCGAGGTGCCCCCAGGGCACGGTATCGGTCGGCGGACGATGCTACCTCGAGCCCCCGACAACCTCCGATGTCAGCTCCTCGACGGATGGTGGCGACGACGTCCTCGGCGCAGTCGACGTCGTCGCGGACGGCGTAGAGTCCGACGTCCTCGATGGCGTAGAGTCCGATGTCCTCGACGATGGCGTAGAGCCCGATATCTTCGATGAGGTCGGCGAGGCCGATCGATCGCAGGACGATCAGATTGGCGACGACGCGACCCCCGATGGCACCGACCAACCCGACGCGCCCGAGGCGGATCTGTAGCACACATGCCCTCGAAAATGCTGATTAATGTAGAGGCGGACGAGACCCGGGTCGCGATCGTCGACGGTGGCCGGCTCGTGAACCTGCAGGTCGAGAATGCGTTGCGCGAGCAGCGGCGCGGAAACATCTACAAGGCGCGGGTGCAGAAGATCGAAGCGTCGTTTCAGGCGGCTTTTGTCGACTACGGCGCCGCCAAACACGGATTCCTCCCCGTCTCGGACATCCATCCGCGCTACTCGGGCGGCTCGTCGTCCAAAGAGATACGCGAGCTGCTCAAAGGGGGCCAGGAGCTGATCGTTCAGGTCACGCGCGATGAGGTCGGGCACAAAGGCGCGACGGTGACGACCTACGTCTCGTTGCCCGGGCGCTATCTGGTCTTGATCCCCGAGAGCGACAAGACGGGGGTCTCTCGTCGACTCGACGAAACCGAGCGGACGCGGCTGCGAGAGATTGCGAAGAAGGCCGACCTGCCTCCGGGATATGGGCTCATCGTGCGGACCGCGGGACAAGAGGTGACGCGGACCGAGCTCAATCGCGACCTCCAGACACTGCTGCGCCTCTGGACGTCGATCCAGCAGCGCGCGACGGAGCGCAAACGGCCGGGTTTGTTGCACCGCGATCAGAGCCTCGCGCTGCGCTTCGTTCGCGACTACCTGACGAGCGACGTCAAACAGATCCTGATCGACGACGACGAGGCCTTCGCCGAGGTCGACGCCTTCATCGCCTCGGTGATGCCGCGCAAGCGCAAGCTGATCAAGCGCTACGACGGTTCGGTTCCGCTCTTCGCCGCGCATCAGCTCGAGGGTCAGATCGAGACCGCCTTCTCCCGCGAGGTTCGCCTCGCCTGCGGTGGCTCGTTGGTGATCGACCATACCGAAGCCCTGGTCGCGATCGACGTCAACAGCGGACGAGCGAAAGAGCGCGACGCGGCGCAGACGATCTTGACGGCGAACCTCGAGGCCGCCCGCGAAGCGGCCCGCCAGGTCATGCTGCGCGACTTGGGCGGCTTGATCGTGATCGACTTCATCGACATGGCGGAGAAGGAGCACGTGCGCCAGGTCGAGGCGGCGCTCAAAGAGAGCTTCGGCCCGGACAAGGCGCGTACGCGCTTCTCCAAGATCAGCGACTTCGGGCTTCTCGAAATCTCGCGTCAGCGCGTCGGCACGACCCTCGAGCGGGCGCGCTTCCAGGCCTGTCCTCATTGCGGAGGAGCAGGGCGTGTGCAAGCGCCCGCCGCCGCTTCCTTGCGTGCGTTGCGTCAGCTGCGCGAGCTGGCGACGCGGCAGGGGGCGGCGGAGATCCGCGTCACCCTGCCGGTCGACGTCGCCAACTATCTGAACAACCGCTACCGCGGACCGCTCGTGCTCCTCGAGGAGGAACACGGGTGCCGCGTCGAGGTCGTCGCGACCACGGGCGCCGTGAGCAAAGAGGAGGAGATCGTCGTCACCCAGCGTCGGGAGGCGGAGCGAACGAAGTCGAGCGGAGCCCCAGCTGGTGCCTCCGTGCCGCACACGTCGACGTCGGCGTCTTCGCTCGCCGCCGCAGCCGCGGTGTCCGCCGCATCAGCCGCGGCGCCCGCTGGGCCCTCCGCGGTGTCCGCCGCCTCGGCCGCGGCGCCAACGTCGGCAGAGCCGGCGACGGCGCATTCTACCGCGGTCGAACCCGCAGAGCTCGTCGACTCATCTCCGAGCGATCGATCGGTGGAGTACGACGACGAGGACGTCGAGCTCGAGTCGGAGGCCGACGCGTCCCGTCCGGCGCCGGGTGGAGCGGCGGAACAGGCGAAGCGGGGTCGGAGACGGCGAGGACGGCGCGGGGGAGCGCGTAACAAATCCGACGCGGCGGCGCCTTCCGCTGCCGCCGACGTTGCTCCCGCGCGCGAAGCGAGCGAGCCGAGCGCCGCTGACCCACAAGGGGCGAGCGTTTCCGCGGCAAAGCCGAATGGCCGTCGTCGTCGCGGCCGTTCGCGAAAACGCAAGAGCGAGCGCCCGAGCTCCTGAGTCGTTACGGCTTGGGTGTGCGCTTGCGGCGGCGTTCCAGTCGATGTTGCCCGTGGACCAACTGACGGATCAACTTGTTGAAGCGGGGTAGGAACAACAGCATCTTCGCTTGTTGCTGCGGCGTCAGGACGCGGATCGTCGCCTTCAGCTGGTTGGTGCGCAGCAAATTCAGCTGGCCCTGTGCGTCGACCACTTCCCGTACGAGCTGGGCGAGTCGCATGTCGTCGGCGTGGGCCTTCGTCGATTCGGCGCGCAGCTGATTGTTTGCCAGCTGAAGTCTCTTCTGGGCGCCGCGGATCTTCGCTTGATAGGTGTTGAACACGGGAAAGAAGCGGGCCCCCTGCTCGGGCGTCAGCGCCAACACTTCGGTCAGCCGCCACATCATCAACATCTGAACCCGCCGCCGAACGCGCTCGATTCGCTTGGTCACCGCATCGCCGCCTTCACGGCCCTTGGGCGAGCGATCGGTGAGCGGGTTTTTCTGGGAGACGACGCTGGTGTCGCCCCGCTTCGGATCGATCACGTCTTCGCCGAATGCTGTCGCGGTGATCAGAAGCAGCGTCAGGAGTACGAGCGGTCGGTACATCGTCACACGTCGTTTCGTCGAGCTCGGAGCGGTACGCGCGGCTTCGACGTTCAGCCTTTCTTGGGAAAGAGGAGCAACAGATTGTTGAGCGCCTGCTCGAGACGCTCGAGCTCTTCATTGGAGAGGTCGACGGGCAGCGGATCGGCGTCGTACGCGGAATCCTCGGTGTCGTACTCGGCGGCGACCTGCGGGTTTTCCATCAGCTCCTCGAGTTGGTCGATCACGGCCTGGCCGATCTGGTCCAGGTCATCCCGCGCCGGTTGATGGCGCTCCTCTTTCGGCAGGCGCTCGGGAGCGATTCGAGGCAACGGCGTGAAGGCCAGATCGAGCGGCGCCAAGACCGCGGGGCAGGGCGCGGCGATCATCGGCGCCGTCGTGGAAGACTCGAAGCGCAGACGGGGCAACGTCAGGGCCGCGGCGATCGCGAGGATGAGCACCGCCGCCAGCGCGATGATCGCCCGTCGCGGTGCCTGCTGACGTCGGCTGACGACGCGTTCGAGCTCCGAAAGCACCCGCGCACCCGTTTCGACCTCTTCATCCCGCTCTGGCGCTTCGCGCAGGGCGCCGAAGAGGGCACGCATCTCCTGATACGCCATGCCACACGCCGTGCACTGCTCGACGTGGTCGGCGAGGTCCCGCGCTTCGTCGGCATCCAGGGTTCCATCGAGCCACTCGATGATCTCCGGGCGATATCGATCGCAGTCGCCGTGGTCGCTCATCGTTCCTCCTCGGAGACGAGCGCTTTGATCCGGGTCATCGCGTGGTGGAAGCTCACCTTCGCCGACGAGACCGAGCACTCGAGGATCTCGGCGATCTCGCTGTAGCCGAGGCCCTGCTGCAATCGAAGGAGCAGCACGTCTCGTTGTCGCGGTGGCAGCTGGTCGACGGCGATGGCGAGACGGTCGAGCTGCTCTCGGGCGATCAGCGCCGATTCGTGGCTCGCCGCGGCGTCTCCCGACAGCGATTCGTCATAGGAGACCCACGTTGCGCGTTGCCGTTGGCGCAGAAAATCGTGGGCCGTGTTCAACGCGATGCGGAACAGCCAGGGTCGGAATTGCACCTCGCCTCGCAAGCGCGCGAGCCCGTTGAGGGCGCGAAGCAGTGTCTTCTGGAGGAGATCTTCGGCGTCGTCCGCGTTTCGCGTGTAGCGCTGCAGCAGTCGGAATAGACTGCGCCAATACCGCTGCGCCAGCGTCTTGAACGCTTCGCGGTCACCTGCACGGTAGTGCTCGACGAGCTCGGCGTCGGGCTGTGTGCGCTCGGTGTCGTGAGCCATGGTTCGATCGAGGGTCAGTATCTGTTCCATCGAACACTATAACGTAGCGCTCGGGAAAAGGTTAAAAAAACTGGCTCTGGAGCGCGGCCCGCCCGATCTGGCGCGCTGATGACGACTGCGTCCATCGCTATTGACCGACTCCGCCGATCGGTGGTAACGCTGTGGCGAGTCAATCACGTGGATCCGATAGGTGGGGTATGCTCGACATCCGCTGGCTAACCGAACATCGAGACGAGGCGAAGGAGCGGTTGACCTATCGCTGTGACCCGCAGGAGATCGATCGGGCGATCGCGTTGAACGACGAGCGGCGTGAGATCACCCGTCGATTCGAAGATCTGCGCTTCAAACAACGCGATGATC
>JAGQJP010000630.1 GCA_020430585.1 Myxococcales bacterium
GGGGCCGACGAAGCGTCCGAGAGCGATCTCACCGATGGCGCGCGCACGCTCGGCTTCGGCAGAGGTTCCGCGCTCGTCCGCCGTGCGCTCGAGATCGGCATCGGACATCGCTGTCGTGACCCAGCCCGGACAGATCGCGTTGACGGTGATCCGTCGCGGCGCGAGCTCGAGGGCCACGCACTTGACCAGGCCCAGCACTGCGTGCTTCGACGCGGAGTAGGCCGAGTAGCCAGCACGCCCGAGTTTTCCGAGGCCCGACGAGATCGCGACGATTCTCCCCTCGTCGATCATCCGCGGGCGAAAGGCCTGAATCGTATGGTACACGCCATCGAGGTTCGTCGCCAAGACCTCGCGCCAGACCGCGTCCGCCGCCTCGTGATCGAGGCGCGCTTGGAGGCAGATGCCGGCGTTGGCGACGATCGCGAAGACGTCTCCGACCTCTGCGGCGAGCGCCTCGAGACGCTGCCGGTCCCGCACGTCGCAAACCGCCGTGCGCAGTCGACCGTTGCCCAGCGCCCCCAGCTCGGCGGCGAGGATCGTCAGGGCGCCGACGTCGCGAGCGAGAGCGAGCACTCGCAGACCCTGCGCGAGGAAGCGTCGCACGATCGCACGCCCGATGCCACTCGTCGCTCCGCTGACCACAACCCACAGACCGCTCATCGCGCCACCTCGTAGCTCTGCTCGATCGCCTGCCGAATCACCGTCTCGGGCACGGGGATCGCGTAGTCGCCATCGACCTGCCAGAGCCGTCCGAGCTCGCAGAGCAGGGCGAGGCGATGACCCTCCATCAGGTATCGCTTGTTGTAGGCCATCGTGTCGAGGATATCATCGGGGCTGATCCCTTTTGGAATCGCCAGCGGAAGTCGATACTTGGTGATCAGCCGTCGATGTAGCTCGACCAGCTCATCGTCGCAGGCGCCGAGAATCCGCGCCACCCGCGCGGCAACCATCATTCCGATCGCCACCGCCTGCCCGTGGTAGAGCTCGTACCCCGACTGATACTCGACGGGGTGACCAACCGTGTGACCGTACTGCAGGACCATCCCCTGGCGATGCTCTTTGGGATCGTCGGCCATCAATCGGCACTTGAGCTCGATGTTGCGTCGAACCACCATCTCGAGGAAATCGGGGTCCCGGGGATCGCCATCGTAGGCCATCAGCAGCTCGGCATACCCTCGGTCCTGGCCCAGCGCGTGCTTGAGCACTTCAGCCAGGCCATCGTAGATCAGCCAGTCGTCGAGAGTTTGGAGCACGTCGATGTCGACGACGATCCGGGAAGGCGCATAGTACGAGCCAACCAAGTTCTTACCGCGCGCTCCGTTGACGCCCTGCTTGTGGCTGATCGCGGCGTCGCACTGAGCCATCAAGGTCGTGGGCAGGTGGATCAGGCCGATTCCGCGATAGAGCGTCGAGGCGATCAGCCCGCAGACGTTGCACACCGCTCCTCCGCCGATAGAGATCATGATCGAGCGCTCGTCGATCCCGCGCCCCAGCACGCGCTCGACGAGGTGCACGTAGTTGGCCAGGGTCTTCGACTCCTCGCCGTCGGCTATCACGATCGCGTGCACGTCGTAGCCCGCCCGTCGCAAGCCGCCGACGAAGGATTCGCCGTACAGCCGATAGACGGTCTGGTCGGTGAAGACGAAGTGGGGCGACGACGCGCTCTCGTCGGGGATCAACGCGAGAGTCTCGGCGCGAGCCACGAGGCCACGGCCGACGATGATCTCGGTGCGTGTGGGTTTCCCGGTGCGGAACTCGTAGGATGCCTCGATCGGATGCCGCTGTCGACGCGCATCCGCCAATTTGCGCTCCCGCCGTTCACGCCGCACACGCATCTCGGCGTGGATCAGGCTCGCGGGCGTATCGATATCATCATAGCTCCCATCGCGGGCGATCACCGCGCGCAATCGCCCGGCTCGGGCCAAACGCTGGAGGGCGTCGGTGAGCTCCGCCGCCGAGTCGTCGGCGTAGGATCGGCGAAGCTCGTCGATCAGCTCGGGACCGCACAGAAAGAGCCCCGCGTCGACGCCATCGGCACTGCGCAACGCCCGTCCGATCTCGCTCACCTGCTCACCGAGGAGACGCACCTTCACCGCGTTGGCCCAATCGAAGACCTGCGAGCGGCGCGCCTCGACCAGCGCCGCGACACCGGCGACCGGACGGTTGGCGGCGCCGATCTGGCGCCACAACCCATCGTCGTAGTAATGGTCGGCCATCGCGATCAGAAACGGCGAATCCTCGAGCGCCGCGACCCCGGCGAGGAGGGAGCTGGCCTGCCCCTCTTCCCACCGCGGATGCTCGACGAAGACGAGCTCCAGCTCGAGGGCGGGGTGAAAGGTCATCGCTCGAATGATCGTCCGCGCTTCGTAGCCGACGACCACGACAGCGCGCTCGATGCCCGCATCCTGACACTGACGCAACAGACGCTCGAGGAGCGGGACGCCGCCGACGTCGACGAGTGGCTTCACCGTATCGGGACGGTCGAGTCGTGCACCACGACCGGCCGCTGGAATCAGGATTTGACGAACCATGGGACCCTCCGAGGGCGGCGCGGGAGGTTGATCGCTCCGCCACGCTCCCAACGCAATTCAATTCCCATACCAAAGAAAAATGCGTGCAATTTTCGGCAGATAGACACCAGCGCAGCGGCCCGATCGGTGGAGCGCTGCTCCAGCGTGGTGTAGCGCTCGTCCAGATGAGGGCGCGCTCAGCGCTTCGGGGGACAGAGCGAGAAGAAGAAATCGAGCAGCGTCTTGTCTTCGGGCCGCCCGAGCTTGCGAATCCGAATCTCGTCGACGATCAACCGCGTGTCGCGGTCACAGAGCTGAGACTCCTCACGGTCGAGCTTCGCTTTGGTACGGGTCAAGAGCGTGATCGCGAGCTGGTGGTAGCAGAGGTCGATCACCGCGTCGTAGACCTTTTTGGCCTCGACCTGGCGACTCGTGGCGAGCCGATTGAGCCAGGGGTTGAGACAGCGCGCGACGTTGAACTCGCCGTTCTTGAGGTTCTCGGGGATCTCGCGTTTCAGCGCCGCCAACTCCCGCGTCAGGTGGTACTCGGCACAGGCGGTCTGCACGCGAGCCAGCGTCAGCGCGTCGACCTTCGCCTGGCGCATCCGATCGAGCACGGCCATCCCGCAGATTTCGATCGGACGGGTGAGGAACGACTCGCGCACGTAGACCAGCCACGTTGGGATCCCGCGGGCGCAGAATGCGTAGAGCGCGTGGACCTCGGCTTCGAAGCGCGGCAGCTTCCGATCGCGCTCCGAGGCCGCCGCGATCCAATGGTCGGCTCGACGGCAGCGCTCGAGAACCGGTCGATATTCGTCGTCGGCGATCGACAGACGGGCGGCACGCCGCTGCTCGCGCAGGCGCTCGGGAAGCTCGGTGGCCAGGGGGTGGTGGGTGTAGCGGCCGAGGCAGCGGTTGAACGCGTCACACCCCGCGCGCGGACAGGCCAACGCGCGCGTCACCAACTTTCCGACCGCGTCGCTGCGCGTCGACGCCGCCTCGCAGCGCGCCACCGACGCCGCGTCGTAGGGCGCGTTGGTGCACCTCGAGAACTCGGCGACGAAATGTTCGCACGTCGAAGGCTCGACGAAGAACACCTCGCCCTTGCACCCTCCCGAGAGCGAGAGCGCGAAGAGCAGCAAGGCCGAGCA
>JAGQJP010000066.1 GCA_020430585.1 Myxococcales bacterium
TCCCGCCCTTCTTGCCCTTGCCGATCGTGACCGAGCGCAGGAAGCGATCGTTGACGTCGAGGACGCGGCGGATCGCGATCTGCTCGGGGTCGATGCCGAGGGGATTTTTGTGGTAGAGCGAGTTGTCGACGAGCGCGGCGATCAGATTGTGTGCCTGCCCGATCGCGTGGATGTCACCGGTGACGTGCAGGATCGAGTCTTCGAGGGGAATCACCCGAGAGAGCCCGCCTCCGGCGCCGCCCCCCTTGATCCCGAAGGTCGGACCGAGAGAGCTCTGGCGGATCGCGCAGATCGTCCGCTTGCCGATCCGGTTGAGCGCCATCGAGAGCCCGAGGGCGACGGTCGTTTTCCCCTCGCCAAAGGGGGTCGGCGTGATCGCCGTGACGAGCACGTAGTGGCCGTTCTCGCGGCCGGCGACGTCGCTCAGATGGTCGAGGTTGATCTTGGCGCGGAAGCGCCCGTAGGGCTCGAAATTGACGCCCGTGACACCCAGCTGGTGAGCGATCTCGTGGATCACGAGGGGCTTGCGGCCGGCGATCATGGCTCCTCCTGGTATCTGTCGCAGCGCTTCGCCCAGGGGCGAGCCGCGGTCGAAGAGATCGTGAAGCATTCGCGATAGTCCGATTATAGAGCTTTGCCGCACGCCGTAAAGCCCCTACACCGGTCAAGAGATTGCAAGAGTCGATCAAGACCCAATCCGATCCCAATCAGCGGCCTTGGACGGCCCTCGCCGCGGTCACGAAATGCCCGCAGAGGCCGAAAATTCGTTGATGTTCTGCCCAAGGAAGGATAGTTTTGGAGCGTCAACCTCGCGGGACCAGTGCGGAGGTGAGGGCCGTGCGCGTCAGCGTCCCATATGTGGACGGAATCCCGATGGTGCCGGGCGTCTGCTTGCTGTGTGGCGCGTCGGCGGTCACGTTCCTCCGCATCGCGGCGAATATGCGCCTGGATCTACCACGGAGCCTACCTGGAATGGCCGCGGCCAGCCTTACCGGCGTGGGCTATGCACAATATCGCTACTACGCGATTCCCACGCCCGTCTGTCGAGCGCATCAGCGCTACCACAACCGTCGCGAGTGGGCGCTCTTGGCGCTCGGGCTCGGTGGTTTCGTCCTCTGCGCCGGCCTGCTCTTGGCCGTGTTTGCCCTCGCCATGCGCTTCCTGCCCGGCGCGTGGCCACTCGTGCCCGCCCTGGTGCCCTTCGGTTTCGGCATCCTGTATTTGCGCCGGCGCATTCTCCGCTTTCGCGCCGACGGTGGATTCGGCGTCTCGTATGACGCGGCACGGAACGTCGTCGTCTTCGACTCGGCCTGCGCCGCATTCCTGCAAGCGGCACAGGCCAGGGACGCTCGCGCGCGATGCGAAGATGCCAGCTCCTGACCCACCTCTATTTTGCCGACTTGCTGAGCCTGCCGAAGACGGCTGACCTGCGCTGCGGGCGCTAGACGCTCAACCTGCGACGCCATCTGCCGTCGTGTGACGCAGTGGATTCTCGCGCAGCCCTCGATTGACTTGCGTCGTCGCACTTGCAAGAATGCGGGCTCGCGACTTTTGCACGCGCTGGAGGCTTGCGATGAAACGCTCTGATCTCGTGGGACGATGCCTAGACGTATTGCTGATCGTGGCGCTGGTTGCCACCGTATCCCAGGCCGCGGCCCAACCGCAGCCACCAACAGGGGTCGACGTGAAGCCCCCTTCCCGAGACGTGACGCCGTCGGATGCGCGTCGCGCGGTGCTCCCACCGAAGGTACGGCTGGCCCCATCGGACGCAACGGCACCCCGCGCGCCAAAACCCGGCACCGACGGGCACCAGCCGACGACGGCGGCGCCCAAACCCGGCACCGACGGGCACCAGCCGACGACGACGGGGGATGCGACGACACCGACGAAGAAGACACCCCAAAAGCCGCAGCCCCCGAGCGAAGGGGACGATGGGTCGACGACGGCGCCGAGTAAGAAGAAGGCGCCGACGAGTGGATCGACGACACCAACGACGGGAAAGAAGGGGCCACCGAAGGCGCCCAATCAGCTCTTCGAGGCGCTGCGAGCCGAGTGGCAAAAGACGATCGACGGCTGGAAACGGCTGCGGCAGCAACGGCTGGCGATCGTCTCGAGCTACACCAAACCCTCGGCGGAAGAGGACCTGAAGAAGCGGCTCTCGGCGCGGTATCGACAGCTCTTGAGCAAGCGCCGCTCGAATCGACAGTGGCACGTCTATTGGAAGGACGAGAAGCAGTTCGCCGGCACGCTCGTCTCTCTGTTGGAGAAGACCCGCGACGTCGCGCCGAAATACGTTGCGATGTTGATCAAGGCGGTCGGTGCCGAACGCAAAGCGTACCAGCAGACGATCAAGCCGTCGTTGCCCGAGCTCGAGACCGCCGACAACGAGAGCCTGAAGACGCGTTTCACCGAGCTGAAGACCGCCTGGGTCGGCGACCAAGAGGCGGTCAAGACGCTGACCAAAGAGCTCGCCACGCTCCGAAGCGAGCTCGCCGAGCAGGAGAAGAAGCTCGCGGCGGCCCAGACGCCCGAAGAAAAGAAGACGTCGAGCGACGCGATCGCGGTGGCGAAGACGGCGATCGCGGCCAAGGAGAAAGAGCTCGACCAGAAGCAGAAGGCAGCGCTCCGCGGAAAGCAGCGAACGAGCGAAGCGGAGCAACTGCTCGCGGCGCACCTTCGACAACCGCCCGACGATCCCGCGCTGCGCAAGCTCACCCAGCGCTTGTTGCAGCAGCAGAAGGAGGTCACCAAACGCCAGCGCCTCCTCGCCGCCGCGGTCGAATCGGTGGCCCGCGCGGCGGACGACTTCCTGCTGCTCAAGGAGGAGCTCGAGACGATCACCGCCGAACGATTCGTCGCCCTCGACAAACAGCTCGGTGAGCTGAAGAAGAGGTTCGAGACGCGGGGCAAAGAAGTCTTTGCCGCGAGCAAAGACGCCGAGAAGACCGTCGCCGAGCTCGATCAGTTGATCCGCGCCAACGAGCGCAACAAGAAGCTCATGGCGCGGAAGCTCGGCACTCTGGTCGCCAAGCGCGACCCGCTGCGACAGGAGATCGTCAAGCTCAAAGCGCGCTTGACCAGTCTCAAGGCGGACAAAAAGAACAAACAGGCGCGGAAGGACGCGCGAAAATTCGAAGCCGCGCTGCGCAAAGCGACGCGAGAGCTGCGTACACTGGATGTGGAGATCGGCGCGATGAAGAAGGCCCAGGCCAAGCTCGAGAGCGCGCTCTGGCTGCGCACGCTGTGGCGCAACGCGCTGCAACACCGGGCCAAACCGACGGGCGCCCAGGCCTTCGACGACGCGCTGCGGCGCTTCGACGCCGCGCACCGCGACGCCAACGCACGTACCCAGCAGCGGATCACGAGCGGCGCGCTGCTACTGGAGTACTACGGGTCGTTGCTGCGCGTCGTGCGAGTCACGCGCCA
>JAGQJP010000631.1 GCA_020430585.1 Myxococcales bacterium
CGCAACAGACGATCGACGCCGTCAAGGATCGTTTCAAAGAGGTCAACCTCGCTCGCCGTTGGCGCCAGATACCGGCCGGGTTCGTGACGATCGGACTGATCGCGATCTCGGTGATCGTCTTCTTCGTGACCCAGCAGGGTAAAGACCTCAACATGGTGCGCTACTTCACGTACAAGGGCTTCGATATCGTCGGCGCCCGCCACGCGATCCCGCACGAGTTGTTCCAAGGCCACCAATACTGGCGCGTGCTGACGCCGATCTTTCTGCACTTCGGCTTTCTTCACATCCTCTTCAATATGATCTGGCTCTACTACCTCGGGGCCCAGATCGAAGGCTACCAGGGAAGCGGCCTGATGATCGCGATGGTGCTCGTGATGGGCATCGCCTCGAATACGGGTCAGTACTTCGTCTCGGGCCCGATTCCCCTGTTCGGCGGAATGTCCGGCGTGGTCTACGGGCTCTTCGGATACGTCTGGATGCGCTCGCATTTCGACGCCTCCTCGGGCTACTTCATCGACAAATGGAACACCTGGGTGATGGTGATCTGGTACTTCGTCGGCTTCACCGGGTTGTTGCCGATCGCCAACATGGCCCACAGCGTGGGGTTCGTCATCGGGCTGATCTGGGGCTACTCGACATCGGGCGATCTGAAGCGCCGCTGGCGCCAGGCCGAGTGGCGGATGAAGCAGTAGCCGCGGCGGCCCTCCTCGAAGCTCAGCCAACGTGCTGCACGTCTCCCTGCGGGTGGTGCGCGTCTCTCGGCGGGTGCCGCCGTCTGCGCGAGCGGTCACGCCGTCGACCCTCAGTGGATCGAGTCCTCTCGCTCGAAATACTCGAGCACCAGCACTCCGCTGGGCGACGCGAGGATCGTCTGCAGCTCGGTCACGGGCTGAAACGCCAGGAACGACTCGGCGCCGAGCTGCAGGGTGTCGCCGACCGCCGGTGGGCGCGGGCCGCCATAGACCAGATTGAAGATGCGGGAGAAGAGCTGGTGCACCTCGGAGGGGCGCTCGCTGCGACCGAAGAAGGCGAAATCCTGCAGCCCGAAGAGATGGAACCCCCGTGAGAGGTACCAGGTTCCGCGCTCGGTGAAGAATTTGACGAACCCCGTCCAGAGATGAAGGGGGATCGACGAGCGGCAACTGGCGACGACGTCGGGGCGACAGAGCACGTCGACGAACTCGGGCGGATGGAACGTCGCCGCTGGGGCGTTGACCACACCGAGCAGCGATTTCTGCAGCGCACCCGCGACCTTGTAGAGCGCCAGATACTGCTCGACGGGGTTTTTGTCCAGGCCGTGATAGTGGCAGACGACGTGGGCGCGGTGTCGACGCAGCCGCTCTTTGGCCTCATCCGGCCAGTGGGAGCGGCGCAGAATCTCCTCCAGTCCGAGCGAATCGACGGCGGAGCGGAAGCCGAGCAGGTCGACCTGGTGTTGGCCGAAGCGGAACGCGGCGATCAACGGCTCGCTCCCACTACGGGGCGCGGCGCGCGCGATCGTCGGCCGATCGCTCGGTTCAATCCCCTCGACCCAGGCGGCGATCTCGGCGGGGTCCAGATCCGGTAGATCCGGCATCGCCAGATGCAGCATGGGATAGGGGCCCCGTCCGCGCGTCGGTGTGTCAGCGGCGATCGGCGTTGCGAAGAGCCCGTCCCAGAGTGTCATGATCTCGTCCTCGTGGGCTGCCCGTTGCAATGGAATCCGATGATCGGTGCCTATCGCATCGTACGGCGCCGAGCGGGACCGTGTCAATCGCTCGTCACCGTGTAGCGCGCCAATCGTGGGGATGCGTTAGCCGTGATACGAAAACGAACGACCGATACCCATTTCGAGGTAGCCCTTGAGACTGTCGCCCAAGATCCGCGCCCAGCCATCATTGCAGGCCTGAAAACAGGGAGAGTCCGGGTAGTTCGACTGCACGAACTCGAGATCGCTATGTTTCTTGTCTTTGGGAGTGATCGAGAAGCGGATCTCAGTGCCGACCCAGGCGTCGGTGTTCTGCATGTTCGACGCCTCGCACTGCCAGACCACCTCTTTGTCGGGCGTCAAGCGCGCGATGCGCATCACCACCATCCACTTGTTCGAGCGCCAATGGAAGATCGCCTGGGATCCCTCGATCGCCCGTAGGCTGCAATCGGGGGTCCACCACTGCGAAACGTGCCGCTCTTCGGTCAGAGCCTCGAAGAGCACTTTGGGAGATGCTTTGAGCGTGACGCGGTGGCGGATTTCGTTCATTTGCAAAGTATACCCACATCCCGTGAAAAGGTCACCCGCGAAGCGCGTCGGGGGACTTGACAAGCTCTGGCGAAGATCTCTAAAGTACGCGGCAACTTTTCGCAAGAGGAAACGATGCTGTCGAGTTTCGAACAAGCGCTCCTGGGTGCGCTGGTGATCGTGCTGATGATCGGAATGGGGGCGACGCTCGACATCGAGAG
>JAGQJP010000632.1 GCA_020430585.1 Myxococcales bacterium
AGACGATCGGAAACTTGCGCTGATGCTTGTCTTTGCCCTCATCGGCGACGGGGTATTTGATCTTCTCGAGGTTCTTCTTCAGCTTCTTGAGCTCGGCCTCACCGAACTCCGTACCCATATCGACCAGACCGTTGAGGAGCTTCAGCTTGACGTACCCCGTCGCGGCCTTGAACTCGTCGGTATTGCGGATCGATTGAAAATCGCCGTCCATCCGCGCCTTGTTCACGTAGGTCAGCGCCGCCTTGGTGCCGATATCCTTGAGGTGCCAGAGGTACTTTGCCGCATCCTTGGCGTTGCCCTTGACCCCATACATGCACGCGGCGTTGTAGAGCGCCGTCTCGAAGGTCGGGTGCACCTTCACGGCGTCGAGATAGTATTTCAGCGCCTTGGCGTAATCCTTCTTCTTGTACGCCTTGAACCCCTTACCATTGAGCGCTTTGGCTTTCTTGAGCGCGCCTTTACCCTTGGGTGCGGGAGGATTGTACTTCGGGGTGTAGGGGCGCTTTTCGAGGATCGAGGCGACCTTGGGCATCTTCTTCGGCGCATCGACACCGATCCGCTTGAGGGCGTTCTTCGCCAACAGCGACTGCTTCGAGGACCCTTCGTAGTAGAGCCGCAAGAACGGCGCGGCGACGAAGGCGCGCTGGGCGTCGTTCAGATCGCGTACGTCCTTGTAGGTCTCCCAGATCAGCGTGCAGCGCTCGAGAGAGCCGAGCTTCGCTTTCTTGTAGCCGGCGAAGGTGTCTTCACAATCCCCTTTGCGCGCCGCCCATTTGTCCGCCGCCTGCGCGACGCCACAAAAACCAACGAGCAACGCGGCGACCAACCAGATGCCTTTTCGGCGTCCCATTGCCAAACCTCCCATGAGCGTTTTGAGTCGGTAACGAACACCGCCACAATACCACTGTGGGGCGGTTCGATTCAAGGATGCACAGCGTTTACTTCGAAATGAACGGAGATGCTCCCTCGGTGAGATCGACGTGGAAGTGGTTGTAGTGGTCCTCATTGTACTCGGGCGTCAGGATGATCACGAAAATCGACGCATCGAACATGTAGAAGGCGAGATCGTGCAGGAAAATTCCCGGCACGGTGACCGGGTTCGGGACGCCGCGCTCCCAATCGTCGAGCACCGTCCAGCTGTACTTGCACTTGTTGTTCTCGCAGACGCCGTCGGTCATACAATCCGCGCTCGTGCCGCAGCTCGACTCCGAGTCGACGAGGCGCACGCCAGCGATGTCGATCGCGTTCCCCAACCCGTGCTGCGAAACGGTCGTCGTGCCGGCGATCGTGCGGCAGTTGTAGGTGCCGTAGTGAATCGTCTCGTAGACCCCCTCGTCGCGGAGCCACTCGGCGGTCTTGCTCACCGCGAGAGCGAGCGCGCAACGACCGTAGAGCTTGACGGCATCGCCGTTCCCGTTGACGAAGCGGACGCCCGACATCACAGGGCCGAAATGGACGGGATCCTTGACGTCACAGACCGACCCCGACGTGCCCTCGGTGCTCTTGTAGTTGTAGCCGATCTCGAAGGTCTCGCCGCGAGCGATCAGCTGCTTTTGGCACTCGCTCGGTGTCCACTTGGGTTCGCTACCGACGACGCAGACCCCCCAGTTCGCCGAGCCGTCGATGCGCTCGTCGACCTCGCAGTGGTAGCCCTGGGGGCAACCTCCGTCGGGATAGGCGCCGAAGTTGCATTTGACGACGCAGAGCCCACCGCTCGTGCCCCCCATCTTCGTCGCGGCGATGCAGAACGTGCCCAGAGCGTCGGCGTCGGGCGAGTCGGGGCAGAACTTCGTGCACTCCTTGGTGCAGTGTCCCCCTGGGAATCCGTCGCTTTCCAGCTGACAGATGCCGCCGTCGTAGGCGCAATCGGCGTTCGACGTGCACGCCCCGCCGATGAAGCCATCGTTCTTCCGCTCTTCGCTTCCCGTCGTGTCGACGCTCGTATCGGGTGCGTCCGACTCGTCAGCGCTGTCGGTGGCGCTGTCGACGCCTGGCGCGGTATCGGGCCGCATCAGATCGGGACCTCCGCTGTCGACGCCGTTCTCCGTGTCCGCTACGACCAACGTGTCGGCGGTGCTGTCCGCCTCGGTACCCGACCTCGACGGCGACGTACACGCCGAGAGCGCTCCGAGCAGCAAAATGGCGATCGAGATCGAGGCAAGTGGAACGCTTCGGTGGGGTCGGTGGTCGCTGCAGCTCATCGGTTGTGATCTCCCCGCAAGAAAACTCCCCGAATCGTAGCGAGATCGACGACCGCATGTCAAAGAAAACCGCGCCCCTTGTGCAATTTCTCGCGCGCGAGCTTGTCTTGCACGAGCGATCTCTGCGATACTACACTGCAGCATCCGCAACGACCTCCGGAGCTCGATGAACGAGAACCGAACATGGGCCCCCTACCCGCCCGTGGCACTTCGCGCCCTGGCCGCCGCGGTGGTGCTGACGTTGACAGCCTGCACGCCCGCGTCGCTCCAGCCCTACGAAGTGATCGACTGCCTCTGCCAGAACGGGATCTGCCCCGACAACCGTTGCAACATCCAGATCGCCCTCACCCCGAGCTGCGAAGGGCGCCTGAGCCAAGCCGAGGTGCTTCTCGGCAGCTATCTCGAGCAGGAGTCCGTCAAGCCGGGGAGCCGCTACTACAGCTGTTTCTCCCTCAAGCCGGGCGAGAAGGTGACGGTGATCGTCCGCGGCGACGATTGGGAATGGGGCCCGACCGAAGAGGTTTGCAGCGCGCCGAATCTCGGGCGCGCGATCCAACTGACGCTCGATTGCTGCGAGTGCGTCGCCGACTCGGACTGCACCCGACTCGGCAAGGGTACGCGCTGCCAACCGGATTGCCTCTGCGGTCAATGAGCCGACCCGCGGGCGGGCGGATTCGTCACACCTCCGCTCAACCGTAATCTCCCACACAGACAGACGATTCTCTCCCTCGGCGACAATCGCGGCTTGGCTTCGATCCGCCGAAGTGGTACTGTATGTCGCACTTTTGCGCTGGGCACCCGATGGACGGGCCAGCGCCCCACGTAGCAAGGAAGGGTTGTCGCGATGGAGGGACGATTGATCGACTGGGCCGAGTTGGTCGAGCTCCACGTGATCAAGAAGCTATCTCAGGTGATCAACCGCCGCTGGAACCTACAGCTGATCTTCGTCACCGACGATCACAAGCTAATCGCCATCGGCGAGGCCCAGGCCCCGCGCGGGCTGCTGGCGGAGATCGCCGCCCAGGAAGCGCAACAGCTGGTCGGCCAATTCGAAGAGTACCGCAACTACCAGGGGGAGCTCTCGGCGATCGTGCAGCAGAGCCGCCTGGGCTTGCGCCGCATCGTCGTTCCGGTGATTTTCGATGGTGTCGTCTTGGGCTGCGCGTTCGTCAGTGACTTCCTCAGCGAGAGCGCTCGCGAGCACGAGCTCGAAGAGGCGTTCAAACGCGCTCAATACCTGAACATCGACCAGAACGGCGTGCGAAAATCGCTCAATGCGCTGCCCGTGCTGACCGCCAGTGACCTGAGCTACCTCACCGAGCTGGTGGAGCTGGTGGTCAACGAGATCGTGATCTTCCAGAGCGAGATGGCGAAAAAAGAGCGCCGCCTCGACCTGCTCAAGAAGAACCTGATGACCCGGTACTCCTACGACCGGATCATCGGCAAGAGCCGCCGAATGCAGGAGCTCTATCGGCTGCTCGACAAGGTCGTCGAGTCGGACTCGACGGTGCTGATCCAGGGCGAGAACGGCACGGGGAAGGAGCTGGTCGCCCGCGAGGTGCACTACAACAGCTCGCGCAAGGACCGCCCGTTCGTCGTGCAGAACTGCTCGGCGTTCAACGACAACCTGCTCGATTCCGAGCTCTTCGGCCACAAGAAGGGCGCCTTCACCGGGGCGATCAGCGACAAGCAGGGGCTCTTCGAGATCGCCGACACGGGCACTTTCTTCCTCGACGAGGTCGGCGACATGAGCCCAGCGCTGCAGGTCAAGCTGCTGCGCGTGCTCCAGGAGGGGACCTTCATCCCCGTAGGCGACACCGTGACCAAGCGCGTCGACGTGCGGATCATCGTCGCGACGAACCGCGATCTGAAGCGAATGGTGGAGCAGGGGCAATTCCGCGAGGATCTCTACTATCGGATCAACGTGATCAACATCACGCTCCCGCCGCTGCGCGACCGCAAGGACGACGTTCCGTTGCTCGTGGAATATTTCCTCGACCGTCAGGCGCGCAACAAGCGAGCTCGCGCAAAGACGTTGACCAAGACGACCCTCGAGAAGCTGATCGACTACCACTGGCCCGGAAACATCCGCGAGCTCGAGAACGAGATCGAGCGGCTCGTCGTCCTCGCGGGCGAGGAACATCAGATCACCGATGATCTGCTGAGCCCGCGCATTCGGCAGAAATCGTTTCACCACGACCTGTTCCAGAATCAGGACGAGCTGACGCTGCCCTACG
>JAGQJP010000633.1 GCA_020430585.1 Myxococcales bacterium
CGCGTGATGCTGAGCAGGGTGAAGGGACTCATCGCGGCGACGGTAGCGGAACGCGGCTTCTTGTCGCACAGCGCGATCTCGCCGAAGTGGTTCCCCGTCGAAGCGCGGACGAGCGGTACGCCACGTTGGCTGATCTCGACAACACCCTCGACGACGACGTAGAGGCCGTCTCCGACGTTGTTCTCGTGGAAGATGACCTCCTCAGGGGCGTAACTCTTGAGGTAGACGATGTCCATCAAACGTACCAGCTCGCTGTAGTTCAGATCCTGAAATAGCGGAACCTTCGAGAGCGTGGAGATCATCTGATTGATCTGCCGCGCCCAGCGGTCCTCGCCTCGGCCCTCGATGAACATCGCGATAATCGTCGTATCGTCGCTCATGCCGAGGCCCACGATATGGTCGATCCCGGATTGCGGGATGTTCTCGCCCTTGTCGCTGGAGAGGTGGGCCTTGATCTCCTTCGATTTGAGGTAGCTGTGATACCCATCGGTCGAGATCAGGAAA
Source organism: Myxococcales bacterium (assembly GCA_020430585.1). GTDB lineage: Bacteria > Myxococcota_A > UBA9042 > JAGQJP01 > JAGQJP01 > JAGQJP01. The sequence goes on from JAGQJP010000633.1 coordinate 505, forward strand.
CGGTCACCCGGCAACAGATCGATTCCGTGAATATCCGCCTGAACCCTCGGGTAGGGGCCGAGCGCGCGCGTCAGCACGTTGCGTAGCGGGCTCCCAGAGGTCTCCCCCTTCTTCAGCACGCCCTGGCGAATCTGCTCCTGAACGAACGTGTGATCTTCGGTCAGCTGATAGATCTTTGCGTTGCGCAAGAGGTAGATTCGCGAGTGGCCGACGTGCGTAATCACGCCGCGGTTGCCCAAGCAGAGCAGGCTCGTGAGGGTCGTTCCCGTGTTCTGCCCGCCACCACTTTCGTTTGCCAGCTCATTGACGTGCTGGCAGGCGTACTGCACCCCGTCGCGGACGATCTCGAAGACGCGCCTGCGTGACGACTCGGTCTCGGATTGGGATTGGGAGAGCAGATCCTGGTAGTAGTTCTTGATGTGTCGATGGAACGCTTCGAGGGCCTGCTTCGAGGCCTCTCGACCGCCGTCGCCCGCGCGGCCGCTCATTCCATCGGCGACGGCGTAGAGACCGACGTCGCCGTCGAGGAGAAACGAGTCCTCGTTCACGTTGTGGCGCGCGCCCACTGCCGTATGGCCCCAAGCATGTACTGTCACTGGCGCGAGTTGCGCTTCGTTGTCGGACACGGCCGTTCCCTTTGAAATCTTTGGTGAAGTCTTCTGAATATAGCAGTCTCTCCCAGCCCTGGTCAAGCGAGAGCAGCGCCACACGAGCGATCGGTCGTGACGATTTTCCCAATCGCCACCGAGGGACGTAAACGGTTGTCAAAGCGGCCAAAACGACGTAGAGTCTACTCGCCCCGCTGGTTGCGAGGCATGCGACACCGATGAAGATTTTTATCGCGCTATTCTATGGCGTTCTCGCCGCGACAGCATACGGCTTGGGCGCCTATCTCGCCTTCGAGTTGGAGCGAGGTCTCAAGCGAGGGATCGCGACGGCGCTCTATGGTGCCGCCTCGGGCTTTCTCGCAGGAGCGCTGACGCTCGACGCCCTAGGGGCAATGGCCCGCCTCTGGAGCGGCCGCGTGTTCACCGCGTTGATCTTGGTTCTTCTGGGCTACGTCTGGCTCCTCGGAGTGAACGCTCTTCTCGCACGGTCGTTTCCGATCCGCTCGGACCGAAAGCTCGCCGTCCACCTTCCGCGCGGCGCTGCGGGCCTCGTCGCGCTCCTGCTGAGCCAGGCCTTGATCGTCAGCGTCGGCGTGGCGATTAGCACGAGCCTCGGGTTTGCGCTTGCCTTGGCGTTGACAGCGCTCTCGTTCGTCGATAGCGCCGCTCTCGGTGGACAGCTGCTCGCGACGCGGACGCCGCGGGAGCGCATCAAGCAGCTGATGGTCGCCATCGTCGGCGTGAGCTCGCTCTCCGGGCTCGTCTATTTCGCGACGCGCTCGTCGGCGGGCTCTCTGATCCCGCTGGTCGTCGGCATGTTGATCTTCGTCCTCAGTCGCGCGATTCCCGAGGTGATCCGCAAACGCGACGAGATGCGTCGAAGCGTCGCGTACGTCGGTGCCGGATTGTTGAGCTTCGGTCTCTACCACTTCATCACGCGAATCTGACGACTCGCCCATCTCCGCTAAATTGCTACCGATCGAATTTTTTGGTTCAGAACATGGGTGAGGTTGCCGATAGGGTAGAAAACAGCGCGATAGCGCGCCCCTGTCTTCGAAAAGGCACCCCGGCGACTCCGATCGACGGGACGCAAAGCTGCGGGCCCTTTGGGTCGCCGGGCTACCGAAAAGCGGGGACTGATGAAAACGCTCACGGCGTTCAGCCTGACCTTATACATCGCGATTGCCTCCCAGACGGTCTTTGCGTACTCGTACAAGACCTCGGCGAATGGCGCGACGTTGCGATGGGCGAGCGGCGACATCACATACTACGTGTATCACGAGCTCCCCGACGATCTCGACGACGGCGACGTCTTGGCCGCGATCCGCGCCTCCTTCGATGCGTGGCAGGGCGTACCATCGGCGGACCTCTCGATTCGCTACGGCGGACGCACGACCCAACGCCCAGGCTACGATGATGACTCGGGTTCGGAGAACCAGAACGTCGTCTACTTCGAAACCAACGACTGGGACTATGGCGATGACGTTCTGGCGATCACGACGACGATCTACCGCAAGACCACGAACGAAATCGTCGACTCCGACATCGTGATCAACGCGATCGATTTCCGTTGGAGCGTCGGCGACATCGATATTCAAGCCGACGTGCAAAATGCCGTCACCCACGAAGCCGGGCATCTCCTCGGATTGGGTCACTCCAACGACCCCTCCGCGACGATGTACGGCCGTCATGCCGAGGGAGAAACACTCAAGCGCACGCTCGCCTCTGACGACATTCTGGCAATCTCGACGCTCTATCCGCGCGGCGGTGAAGACGTCGGCGATCCAGTCACGGAAGCCCCAAAGCTGGACTCACCCGCGCAGATCCAGATTGTGAAAGCTTCGACCCGCGCCGAGAATCCGATTCTGGACGGCATCGACCCGCCCTCGTCGAGCGGTGGGTGTTCACAGCTTCCCGTTGGCGGGCGACCTCTTGAAGCGCTGATGTTGCTGATCGTCGTCGCCTTCGCGGGGATCTGGCGTCGGTCAACATCTCGGCGGCTGGGAGGCGAGGGCTCATGAGCCGTCATCCCCGAGATATCGCGCGGACTGACGCGCCGGCTCTCCGCGCCCAGCACTATCGCGGTATCGCGTTGACGCTCGGTACCTTCGCATGCGCTACGCTGATCTGCGCGAGCGCCGCCGGCTTCCAGCTTCGAAGGATTCAGACTGGCGAGCCCGTTCGCTGGCACCAGGAGCGCGTCTCGTTCCACTTGAATCTCCAATCCGTCCCCTCGTACCTCGACAGCTCGCGAGTGCTCTACATCGTGCAGCAGTCGTTCGCGACCTGGAACGCCGTCGAATCGTCGTTTCTGCGGCTCGATTTCGGCGGCACGACCACCCAGCGAACCGAGTACGATCGCAACGGGGATACCAACGTCAACACGGTCTACTTCGAGACCGTGAGCTGGGACGACGATTCAGACGTGTTGGCGCTCACGAAGACGATCTACGAGCCGAAAACGGGTGAGATCAAGGACGCCGACATCCGGGTCAACGCGGTGCACTTCACCTGGAGCACGAGCGACTCGAACGTCCAGAACGACGTGCAGAACATGTTGACCCATGAAGTAGGCCACCTTTTGGGCCTCGAGCATTCCGATGACGAAGAGTCGACGATGTACGCCACGAGCAAAGCTGGCGAGATGAGCAAGCGCACCCTCGCCCAGGACGACATCAACGGCGTGAGCTATCTCTATCCGAGCGACAAATCGATTCCCCAGATCGCTCCAGACGATCAACCGGTGACCCAGGACGCCAACGTGTTGCTCGGGCGCTACGATGATTCGCGGTTCAAATATGGATGTAACACGGTCCCCTTCGGCGCCGCACCAACCGTGCCTCTCTGGCTCGGTTTGCTCGCGCTCGGGGCCGTCGTGTTCGGAGGACGACGATGGCGCAGATCGAGGTTGCGATGATCAACCAACGGCGACACCTGCCGCACCGCGGGCGAGATCGACGCACCACACTGGTGCTCGTCGCGCTGCTCTCGATTACGCTGCTCTCGATTCCGCGGGCCGAAGCGACGATTGTGCGCTACCGCACGATTCGAAGCATGGCCACGATCTCCGACGCGATCGTACGGGGCACCGTCGTCAAGTCGGTGGCGATCTGGCGCAATCGAACCGCCGTGACACAGACGACGATACAGCTCGTCGCCGACTACTCGAAACGACAGATCAGAGATCGGAGCGTCGTCATCGAGTCTCCCGGCGGCACGGTTGGGGGTCTCGTGGTGCAAGTCAGCGGCTCGCCTAGCTTCAAGGTCGGCGACGAGGTGGTGCTCTTCCTACGGCGCCACCGCAACGGCGGCTATCGCACGATCGGCCTCGCCCTCGGCGTGTTTCGGCTGTCGCTGGTCAAGGGGGAGTGGTTCGCGGTTCGACAGACGCGCGACCTACACGTGGTTCGCTCGCCCAAGGACACCACGGCGGTCACGCCGATGCCGACTTTCCATCTCGACGACTTGATCGACGTCATCCGCGACGCCCAGCGCCAGTCCACGACATCGCCATAGAATTCGAAGCTAGCGGTCCCCGGTCGCCGTCAGAAGCCGATTGCTCCCGAGAGTTCGGTGGCCGATGGTCGAGGGAAAGAGTGGGCGGTTCGACGAGGAGGGCACCGACGGCGGCGCGGAGTCATTCGGCCGATTTGGGCTCGCTACCACCCGTCGCGGCAACGTGCAGCTTCGATTCCACGAACTCGACGATCGACATCTCGGCCGCATCACCATGGCGGCGGCGACTCTTCAGGATCCGGGTGTACCCGCCCTCGCGTTCCGCAAACTGTGGCGCGATCTCCGAGAAGAGGCGCGCGAGGAGCTCGTTCGAGCGCAGCTGCGCATACGCCAGTCGCCGGGCGTGAAGGGACTGCTTCTTGCCCAACGTCACGAGACGATCGGCGAGGCGCTTGAGCACCTTGGCTTTCGTATGAGTCGTCTCGATCCGACCGTGCTGCACGAGGCTGCGCAGCTGGTTCTTGAAGAGCGCGCGGCGGTGAGCCGAGTTCCGTCCGAGTTTGCGTCCGAATTTTCTGTGGTTCATCTGTTGTACCCGATTCGTGCTCGCCGCGACGACGCGGCACTGCTACGATTCCCTGTTAGTGCGGCTCCGCTTGGGGGCGCTTGTTCGGATCCCAGCCGTCGAGTTTCATCC
>JAGQJP010000634.1 GCA_020430585.1 Myxococcales bacterium
CGCGAGATGGCCGACGAAGCTCTCCTCGCCGGCGCCCGTGTCCTTCCACGCAAGCTCGAGCAACGCGGCTTTCGCTTTCGCTTCGCCGAGCTCTCCCGCGCGCTGGCGCACTACCTGCCGCGTTGATCGCCGGCATCGATTGGATCCGTGCGCGCGCGAACCTCGACGCTCCGACGAAGGTCTCTGCGCGCTCGGGCTCAGTTGGCGCGGCGGCGATGGCGGCGATGGTGATCGGGACGACGGCTCACGTCGACGCTGACCAATCGCGGCGTCTCGCCGTTGTCCCGACACTGCTTGTCGCGCGACGAGCAGAAGTACCGCACGTGGAAGTGATGGTGGTGGTTCCGGAAGTGGCGCAAGATTCCGCGCTGTGAGCCCGGCCCGCGGGGATACTGGATGATCCGCGCGAGGGTCGACTTGGAGACCCCCTTGTCCACGAGGTAGTCGTAGAAACAGCGCTGGAGCGGGTAGTGGACGAAGATGCGCTCGACGCGTCCCGCCGAAAGGAAGCTGTTGATCAAGGCCCAGGTCAGCGGCACGTCCATCGTTCGGCAGCTCATCCCCTTGAATCGCTTGAGCATCGGATCCTTCTTGGAGATGTAGCCGACGTCGATATCCCGCCCGCTCTGGTGGGAGCGGTGACCGCTATAGCGCCCGCCATTTTTTTTGCTCAAGTCACCGATCACGATCAGCGGTGAGCGCCGGCGAAGTCGCTTCGCCTGTCGATGAAAGCGCCAGACGGCGTCGATGATCGCCTCGATCGTTTCGTTGGTGCCCCACTGGGTGCCGTTCGTGAGATACACGCCGCGCAGCTTCGGCAGCTTCTCGCCGTTGACGAGATGACCGCGATGGGGCAGGCCGACGCTCTCGCTCAGCTTGAGCGGTCCCTTCTTGTAGAAGCTGAGCGTCATCCCCTCCCGCAGGCGCCACTTCACGCGGCGCAGCGCCGGACGGTTCATGTTGCGCAGGTGATTGAGGGTGATCCGGTAGCGCCGGGCGATGTCGCGCAATCGGTCGCCGCGCTCGACGCGATACTTGACCAGGCGATAGCCGCGACCCGGTCCCTTGGTCTTGATCCGCAGGATCTGGCCGATCCGGATCTGGCTCCCTTTGATCCCGTTCCACTGTTGCAGCTGCGCGATGGTGACCTTGAAGCGCTTGGCCAGCCTTCCGAGGGTGTCGCCCTTCTGCACGCGATAGGGCATACCGCGGAAGAGATCGACCTCGACGCTCCGCGTCTTCTTTTTCGAGCGTTTGCGCTCGAGCGTCTGTCGGTGCTTCGGCTTGGACGCGGGGCGTTTGGGATGACGGCGCGTGCTCGTTTTCGAGCGTCGCGGGCGGGCATCGATCGCATTCGGCGCGGAGACCAGGAGATAGGCGCCGGCAAGCAGACCGAGAAACAGGAGGGTTCGACAGCTCATCGATGCGACATCCTTGTTTTTCCTCTCTCTTGCTCTACTGATAGTACGAGTAACCGAGCCAGGGGTCTAGAAATTGGCCGTTTTTGCGGCTCTCGGTGTTCTTTCTTGATTCGAGGGTGCGCCTTGGTTAGATTGGGCCGATGGACTGGAAACCGATTATCGACGAAGCGTTGCGCCACCTCAAGGCGCTCTTGCGCTTCGACACGACGAATCCGCCGGGCAACGAGATCCTCTGTGCCCAATATCTGCGCGACGTTCTCGAGGCTGAAGGGATCGAGGCCCAACTGCTCGAGGCCGCGCCCGGACGAGCGAACCTGATCGCCCGCCTGGCTGGTAGCGGTCGAGCGGGAGGTCCGCTGCTGTTGACCTCCCACACCGACGTGGTTCCCGCCGAGCCCGGCCACTGGCGCTATCCGCCCTTCGAGGCGACCGAGGCGGACGGCTTCGTTTGGGGCCGTGGCGCCGTGGACATGAAGCAGATGACGGCGTACAACCTTGCTGCGCTGCTCATGCTCAAGCGTAGCGGCGCCACGTTGACGCGCGATGTGATCTTTGCCGCCGTGGCGGACGAAGAGGCGGGCTGTCGCTTCGGCTCGACTTGGTTGGTCGATCAGCACCCCGAGCTGGTTCGCGCCGAGTTCGGCCTCAACGAGGTCGGTGGATTTCAGCTGCACCTCGGTCGGCGCTATCTCTATCCCGTGCAGGTCGCCGAGAAGGGCTTCCTCTGGCTGCGGATGACGGTGCATGGCGAACCGGGCCACGGATCGATGCCCCACGATCGCAACGCCGTGGTGAAGCTCGCGGCGATTCTCGAGCGCGTCCATCGCCGTCAGCTGCCCGTGCACATCCACCCCGTGGCCGCCGCGTTCGTTCGGGAGGCCGCGGAGACCCTCGGATTTCCAGCCAAGCCGCTGCTCTATGCGCTGCTCCAGCCGATGGCGACCCACGCGCTGCTCAAGATCCTTCCCGATCGCGACAAGGCGAAGGCGTTCAACGCGATGCTGCGCAACACCGTGACGCCGACGGGGCTGGA
>JAGQJP010000635.1 GCA_020430585.1 Myxococcales bacterium
CGGGCTCGAGCTGTGGCGGCGCTACCGCCTCCGAGTGATGACCGGTTAGATCGATTCGTTCGAGCGCGTGGAGCGCCGGCGCAGAGCGATGATGCCGCAGAGGGCGAGAAGCAGGAGCGCGACGGGGCTCGTCGAGCGGTTATCGTCGCGGGCAGCCTGACAGCCGCTGCCGGCCAGCACCTGCTCGCTCTCACCGATGCCGACGCCGTAGATCAGCGGATGCCGCTCGCCGGGTTCGTAGAAGCCGTTCTGGTTCAGGTCTTCGTCCCCGTCGATGACGCCGTCGCCGTCGGAGTCCGGTCGCGTCGGATCGGTCTCACCCGGATCGACGATACCGTCCTTGTCGTGATCTTCGATCCCGTCGAGGATCTTGTCGCCATCGGTGTCCGAGCTCATCGGATCGGTCTCGCCCGGGTCGACGATGCCGTTGTTGTTCTTGTCTTCGATCCAGTTCGGCAGCCCGTCGCCGTCACAGTCCGTCGGGTCCGTCGCATCGGGGCAAATCGAAACGGCGCAGGTCTTCGTCGACGGCAGGCAGATCCCTGATTCGCAGTCGCTGTGCTGCGTACAACCCTTGTCTTTGGCGCACTTGGTCGAGCACGAGCCGCCGCAATCGACATCGGTCTCGTCGCCGTTTTTCACGCCATCGTCGCAGGCACCGCATTTGCCGTTCGTACAGATGCCGCTCTGGCAGTCGTCGTCGTTGATACAGCCCTTGTCGTTGCCACATGTCGACGAGCAGCTGCCGCCGCAGTCGACATCGGTCTCGTCGCCGTTCTTCAAGCCATCGTTGCATCCCGCACAGTGCCCGTCGTAGCACGCCTTGCTCTCGCAGTCGTCGTCCCCTCGACAGAGCTTCCCATCAGCGCACGCCGTGTCGCACGAGCCGCCGCAGTCGACGTCGGTTTCGTCGCCATTCTGCTTGCCGTCGGAGCAGCTGATGCAGACGCCGTTCGAGCACGTCCCGCTCTTGCAATCGTCGGCGCCGCGGCAGGATTTGCCATCGTCGCATTTGTCGGCGCAGGAGCCGCCGCAATCCACATCGCCCTCGTCACCGTCGCGCACGCCGTTGCCACAGCTCGTGCAGGTCCCGTTATCGCAGATGGTCGAGGCGCAGTCGCTGTTGGCGCTGCAATCCTTGCCGTTGCCGCACTTCTTGGCGCAGGAGCCGCCGCAGTCGACGTCCGTTTCGTCACCGTTCTTGACCGTGTCGCTGCAGCTTCGACAGACGTCGTTGTCGCAGCTTCCCGAGAGGCAGTCGGTGTCGACCTTGCAACCCTGGAGATCGTTGCACTTGCCGCAGACCGGCCCGCCACAGTCGACGTCGGTCTCCTGCCCGTTTTCGATCTTGTCGCTGCAGGTTCGATCGTCTTTGCCGACGAGGGGGTCGGTCTTGTCGATCGTCACTTCCGTGCCGTCGTCGACGCCGCCGTTGTCGGTGTCGAGCTTGGTCGGATCGGTCTCGCCCAGATCCCAGATTCCGTTGAGGTTCTTGTCCTCGCCCTCGCCGGGATCGAAGATCGAGTTGTTGTTGAAGTCGATCCAGCCATCGGGGAGCTTGTCACCGTCCGTGTCCTTCTTCTTCGGATCGGTCTCGCCCGGATCGACGATCCCGTCGCGGTTCTTGTCCTCTTGGTTGTCGAGCAGACCGTCACCGTCGCTGTCCACCTCGTGGCAGATCGGATAGACCCGCACGTAGTCGATCACGGGCCCACAGTCGCCCCCGACGGGAGAGGTAAAGGTCAGCCGCGTCTTCGCCGAGACCGCCTGGAAGACGACGTGCTGGCTATCCCAGTTGAAGAAAGTCGTCGCGGGCGTCGTCGTCGAATAGGTGTCGCTGAAAAACGGCGACTGATCCGTGTCCGCGAGCGCGACGACGACCGCGCTCGATTTCGCCCCGCATTCCGAATCGAGGGCGAGCAGGAAGGCGAGCACGTATGTCTCGCCCGGGACCGTGTCGAGATCTTGGTAGAAGCTTCCGGGTCCCTTGCCGTTGAGCTCGAGGGAGAGTTGGCCATTTGGCGTCGAGAAGGGCACGCGCCCCAGCGAGCTGTGGACCAAGAAGTCACCGCTGAGGGTCGTCCAGCCGTCGACGTCGCTGACCAACACGCCGCTCAACGAGAGCGGTCCGTTTTCGAAGTCGCCGTTGGTCAACGTCGGGTTGGGGGCGCAGACGAACCCGTATTCGAGCTTGCAATCCTTGCTGCAACCGTCGCCGTCGACGGTGTTCCCGTCGTCGCACTCCTCGCCGTCGTTCTGTCGCCCATCGCCGCAGCCGAGGGGAATCATCTGCTGACATTGCAAACGAAGCTCGACGAGCTTGTCACCGTCGTGACCACCGTCGAATCCGGTGGCGAGGGTGTACTCGATCTCGCTCTCGCAGCGAAACGACTGGCCCGCCAGGCCGCCGTCATAGCCGAACAGATCGGTGGTCGTGCTGTTGCCCGGGATGAACGCCCCACCATCGAGCGACAGCGGCGCGCAGATCAGTCGAACGCCGAAGATCAAGGGGAAGATCCCGCCCTGCTCGTACTTCTGGTACCCGACGACCACGTGGTCGGTCGGACAATCGATCGTCAACGGGGTGTTGGGCGTCACGTCGACGCCACCGCTGTCGCCCGAAACGGGCGTGCCGTTCCAGCTCATCGTCCCGTCGGGATTCATCGTCAGCGCCACACAGCGTGCGGTGACCTTGCGCAGAAACGAGATCGGCACGTCGACGGGATCCTTGCACGCCGTGACGTCGTCGCAGCCGTTGCCCTCCAGACCGACGAGCGCCTGGCCGGCGGGGCAATGGACCTCGAACAGATTCGTAACCCCGTTCAGACCGGCGCCGATCGAAGCCGGGGACGAGAAGCGCGCACCGTTCACCTTGCGGCAGAGCTCACCAGGAATCGGGCAGAAATAGCCGAGCTCGACCTCACAGCTCTCGCTGCACCCGTCGCCCGCCACGTCGTTTCCATCGTCACACTGTTCGCTGGGTTCCAACACGCCATTCCCGCAGACAGCCGCAACCTGGGCGTGCAGCGGAATGCCCCAACAGAGCGCGACCAAGATGACCGCGAACCGCCACATTCCGAGCGATTGCCCGTTTGTATTCCTGGCGCTTTTTCCTAGGCGCATCCCGAACCTCCTTATGAACAGCCGATTCAAACGATCTGGCCAAAACCTGGTCGCACAGAGCCATCCCGGCGACGGGCGGCTGATCCTGCTGAGCGACCACGGCTTGCAAATTGGGCTCATTGTGCCAGAATCGTAGACACTTTTCCAGTAGAACGTAGCGACCCCGCGCAACGGACCCTGTCGTGGACGAATACATCGGATCCGAACGAACGTTCGTCGAGCGTTACCGAATCGAGGCCAAGCTCGGCGAGGGTGGGATGGGAGCGGTCTATCGAGCGTGGGACGTGCGGTTGGACCGCCGCGTTGCGATCAAAGTGCTCCAGGCCCTCGTCGAAGAGCGACAGCGCGGGCGCTTCGCGCGCGAGGCCAAGGCGATCGCCCGGCTGAATCACCCCAACATCGTCGCGCTCTACGACAGTGACGAGCACGAAGGTGTTCCCTTCCTGGTGATGGAGTACGTCGAGGGCGTTACGCTGGCGGCATCTCGCTTCGAAACGCTCGCCGCGTTGCTCGACGCCGCGATTCAGACCGCCGACGCCCTCGGGTACGCCCACTCCCAGGAGGTCGTTCATCGCGACATCAAGCCCGAGAACGTGCTCCGCACGACGCGGGGCTCGATCAAGGTCCTCGATTTCGGCCTCGCGATCTACGAAGGGGCGATGAAGGTCACGCGGACGGGGATGATCGCCGGTACCTTTCCGTATCTCGCGCCAGAGCTGATTCGCGGTGCCACGCCGAGCCCGTCGTCGGACCAGTACGCCCTCGCCATCGTCCTCTACGAGATGCTCACGGGTGGCTTTCCCTTTCCCGTGAGCAACATGGAAGAGTCCTTCCGCCATCGACTTGTCTACGAATGCGTCCCGCTCTCCCACTACCGCCCCGATCTACCGACGGCGCTGGTCGGCGCGATCGATCGGGCGCTGGCGATGTCGCCAACAGCCCGATACGGCTCGGTCGACGAGCTGCGGGCGGTGCTCGTCGCGGTGCACGCGTCACTCACCGCAGCGCAGGCGGACCCGAGCACGACGAGCGACGCCACGCCGAAGGTCGATCACAGCGCGACGAGAGTCGCCGATTCAGCGGCGCTTCCGGCCGCACCAGCAGCTCCTTCGAGATCGCCTGCGAGTGTCACCGGACCGTCGACGGGCTCGACCGTATCGGCGTCGGAGACAACGCGAACCCGTGGGCGGTGGCGCGCGGTGGTCCTCGGGATCAGCGCCGCGGGCTGCGTCGCGCTGATCGTCACCTGGTGGGCGCTGCGCTCCCCGAAGCCGACGACGCCACTCGGCACGCCGACAACGCCCTCCCAACCCAAGCCAATGTCGCCACTTGGCAGACCGACACCGACCGCTCCCTCGAAGACGCCGACCGCGCCTCATCCGCCGCACACGCTCGAGAACGCCATGCGCCACCTCACAGAGATTCGCAAGCGTTGTCTGGAGGCGTTCGAAAAGAACGACTGCGAGGGGCTCAAGCGGCTCGCCCTGCAACAGGTGCACCTGAGCGCGCCGGGGATGCAGATCGCGCTCGGCTACTACGAGAGCTGCTCACGCCAGCGAGCCTTCACCAACGCCAGCATCGCCTTCAAGAGCGGGCGCTGCAAAGAGGCCGTGAAATACTACCGCGCGGGGCTGCCGGGACAGATGCGAAACAAGAAGGTGCTCTCGGAGTATCGCGAGAACTGTCGTATCTATCGTCGAGAGGTGTTGAAACGGGGATCGAAACCATGAGCTCACCGCGCGCGCGCTCACGGAGCGGGTAGCACTCGCCTCCCGCGCTCGGCGGCGAACATGCGCAGCACGAGCTCGCCAGCAGGGCGCTCGCGAAAGCTCCGCACGAAGGCGTCGAAGGCCGTGCTGACCTCTGCGGCAGCGGGCATCCGAGCGCCGTAGCCTTCCGACTCCGAGAGCCACAGAAACGGCGACAATCCCGTCGCGAAGTTGAGATCGGCGATGGAAAACGTGTCGCCCACGAGGTAGGGTCGCCCATCGGAGAGCAGCTGCTCGACATCGGCGACCACCGTCTCGACCCGCGCCAACGAGCGCGCCACCGATGCGGGGGAGATCCGCATCAAGCGGCTCATCAGTGGGCGGATCGCTGGCACCGTCAGGCGGCCGAGCCAATATTGCCAGCGGCCCGTGTTTCGTCGAGCGATCTCCAGAATCACGGACGTCGCGGGCAAGATGTGATGATAGACCACGCGACGGGTGTGCACGAACAACTCCTCGTCGAAACGCTTCGCCCACCGCTCCGCCTCGGGATCGCCGAATAGGCGGGCGTTGGGCTCCGCGTGACGATCGGCGAACTGCGCGATCGCCGTCGAGTCGGCCAAGACATCGCCACTCGCGGTGACGAGCACGGGCGTCGAGAACCGCGTCGAGCTGTGATCGGCCCGTCCGGTCCCGCGCGTCGCGAAGGCCACCGCGGGAATGTGAAACATCGGCATGAAAGGCCGCTCCCGATAGGGAATGCCGACGCGATCCAGGGCCCATCGCGCCTTCTCGTTGTAGTGCGAAAAGCGAATCGTGATCAACGTGTGGGGTGCCACGGCCAACGCGACCTCGTCGGTTCGTTCAGTCCCTTCAGCGTACCAGGATTTCGACCGATTGAGTACGCCGATGGGCCAGCTCCGCGACGAAAGCCCGACTGTTGACGCCGATCAATGCATCTAGCGGCGGTCTCGTATATCGTTTTTGAGGTTTGCTCCGCGAATGCCTTCGCCGGCAAACGGACACAAGGGGGCTTGGCGATGAAGACGATGTACACGATCGAGGTATCTGGGCTCGAGCAATTCGTCGACCGCGCTGGGAGTGCGCTGGCGGTCGCACGAGGGCTCTCCAAACCGCTGCAGCGCCTCGCGGCGAACGCGCTCGGGGTGCTCCTCGACGGGGCCGACGTGACCTGCGGGGAGACGCAGATTCAGGACCGCCTCGCCGCGGCTGGATGGCCCAAGTCATGGCGCTCGACGACGTACGTGCGCGGCATCGTGCCGGGGCGCGGGACCCTCAACGCCGAGATCGTCGTCCGCAGCGATCTGTTCGACTCGGGTGCCGACTTCTGGCGCGCGACGTTGACCTTTCCCCACTTGCCACTGCTGGTCGACCCGGACGCCGAGCTCGTGATCGAGCTCGAGTCGCCGAAAGCGGGTAGGGGCTGCAGCATGACCGCCTGCTCGATCGACGAGCAGCTTCTTCCCGCGCTGATCGCCACCTTCGGCGATGTCTTCGGCGGCGAGAGTCGCGTCACGGCGAGCGAAGCGTGCGACTGGCGCCCGCCGCCCGATCAGCCGACGTTGCGCTACGAGATCGAGGTGCCCCATTTTCGAGAGCCCTACCGCAACGACGACCCCCTCGCCGAGCTCGACGCGCTCAAGCGTCCCGCGCAACGAATCGCGACGGCGCTGCTCGGCGTGACCGTCCCGGGCGTGCGCTTCGAGATGCGCCCCTTCGAGCGCTGTCGCAAGAGCGTCGGGGACGACGCCATGGTCGTGCTCGAGACGACGATCACCACCCCCGTCGGTCAGCCGGGCGTGACGATCAACCTCGAGTACTGTTCGATCATGCACCCGAACCTGAGCTTCGAGATCGCACTCGACGACTATCCCCGGCAGTGGCCCAGTCGCGGGGTCTTCTCGGTCCGCTACGATTCGCGAGATGCGGAGATCGCTGGCGGCCGAGAGCACCTGACGGTGCTCCAGGCGCAGTCCTTTCCGCCGGCATGGAAGGGACAACTCGTCGCGGCGATCGGCCATGCGCTCGACCGACGCTGCCGTATCGTCGACGAGCAGCTGCTGATGCACCGCGCGCGCCTCACCGCTGCCGAGCGGTCGGACACCGACCGCCGCCACGATCGCGAGGTCTGAGCGGGCGGTCCGATCGGGAGCGATGACCGCGAGCCCGAATGCGCGACGAGGCGCGGATCTCCGTTCCGATCCCCTTGCTCCAGATCCGCCGCTCGCGGTATCACTCCGCCGCGCGGCTGAAGTGCGCCCCGAACACGAAGTCGGTCTGGGGCTTTCTCGTTCGCGGGGCCCGCTCCCGCTCTTGCAGGTCGTCGGGAAGGGACGTCGGCTCCGCTGGGTAGCCCAGGGCGATCGCCACGAGGGGCTCGTAGCCTTCTGGAACCTCGGACAGAGCGCGCACCTTCTGCGGATCGAAGCCCGCCATCTGGTGCAGCACGACTCCGATCGATTGAGCTTGCAGCGCCAATGTCGCCACCGCCTGTCCGAGATCGTACCGCGCATGGCGGTTCGGCTTGTCGTTACGGGTAAAGCTCTCTTTGGCCACGCCGATCACCAACGCCCCGGCGTTCGCGGCCCAGCGACGATTGGACTCGCCCAGCGTCGACAACAAAAGCTCGAACCCCGCAGGGTCGTCGCGTCGCGCCGTCAGAAAGCGCCACGGCTGCTCGTTGAAGCACGACGCCGCCCAGCGCGCGGCCTCGAAGAGGAGCTCGAGGGTTTCTCGCTCGAGGGAGCGCGGCTCGAAGGCCCGCGGGCTCCAGCGACCGCGGATCAGCTCGTGAATCGGAAGGGTCGTGTCGGCATCTTTCTTCATCTGTCGTTCCTTTCTAGGCGAGATCGAAGAGGAGTAGCTCCGAGCTCTCCGTCGCTTCGATCCGCAGCGTTCGTTCATCACTGATCGCCACGCCGTCTCCGCCGTGGAGCGCGTGGCCATTGAGCGTCACCGCGCCTCGCGCGAGGTGCAGGTAGAGGCGCCGTCCCGCCGCGGCCGCGTGCTCGACGCTCTCACCGCGTTCGAGGAGCGAGACATAGAGATCGACGTCCTGGTGCACCGTCAACGATTGCGACCGTCCGTCTGGCGAGGCGACGAGTCGCAGCTGTCCCCGGCGGCTCGCATCGTCGAAGTGCTTCTGCTCGTAGCTCGGCTCCAGGCCGCTGACGGCGGGGAGAATCCAGATCTGCAGGAACCGCACCTCGGCGTCGCGATTCGCATTGATCTCGCTGTGGCGCAACCCC
>JAGQJP010000636.1 GCA_020430585.1 Myxococcales bacterium
ATTTTCTCAGCGAGGGGGCGAAGTTCGCCTTCGATCCCGCCTCGGCCGACAAGGCCTACCAGCCGATCTCGGCGGCCTTCAGCGTGTTCTTCGACGGCACCTTTGGCAAGGGGAATCCGGCGACCGCGCTCTGGTCCGAGGTCTTCTTCTGGAGCCATGTCTTCGTGCTCCTCGGCTTCCTGAACTATCTACCCTACTCCAAGCACATGCACGTCTTGACGATCCTGCCGAACGTCTTCTTCGACAACCTGCGCGCGAGTCGCAGCCTCAAGCCCGTCGGCGATCTCGAGGCGGAGTTCGAGAAGGAAGAGCCGCGCATCGGCGTCTCGAAGCTGCGCGACATGAGCTGGCCACAGATCCTCAACGTCTTCTCCTGCACCGAGAACGGGCGCTGCTCGACGAACTGCCCCGCGGAGATGTCGGGCAAGCCGCTCAACCCGAAGAAGGCGATGGAGGATCTCAAGCACTACATCGACGAGGTGACGATGCCCTGGGGTGAGAAAGACCCCGAAAAGATGCGCACCGTGATCGATGCGGTCGGCGAGGACGTGATCTGGTCCTGCACCACCTGCGGCTCGTGCGAAGAGAACTGCCCGATCATGAACGGCTTTGTCCAGAACTTCGTCGATATGCGGCGCTATCTGGTGATGATGGAGGGCTCCTTCCCCAAAGAGCTGACCAACACCTTCAAGAACCTGGAGAACAAGAACAATCCCTGGGGCTTGCCCGTCGCCAACCGCGAGGACTGGTGCGCGGACCTCGAGGTGCCGCGCTTCGCCGCTCTCGAGAGAAAGCCGGAGTACCTCTTCTGGGTCGGCTGCGCGGGCGCCTTCGACGACCGCAGCAAGAAGACCGCGCGGGCGCTGGTCGAGCTCTTCAACGGCGTCGGCCTGAGCTATGGGATTCTGGGGAAGGACGAGGGCTGTAGCGGTGACACCGCGCGCCGTCTCGGTAACGAGTACCTCTTCGAGACGATGGCCAAGGCGAACATCGAGCTATTGAACGAGCTCGGCGTGAAGAAGATCATCGTGATGTGTCCCCACTGCCTTCAGACCCTCGGCGCCGAGTACAAGGACTTCGGCGGTGATTACGAGGTGGTGCACCACGCCGAGCTGCTCAACAAGCTGCTCGCCGACGGGACGCTCAAGCTCAAGGGCGGCAGCCGTGAGTCGGTGGTCTATCACGACTCCTGCTACCTCGGCCGCTACAACAAGATCTACGAGGCGCCGCGCGAGGTGCTCGAGGCGGTCGGCGGATTGGAGCTGCGCGAGGCGGGCCGGAGCCGCGAGAACGGCTTCTGCTGCGGTGCTGGCGGCGGATGGGCCTGGATGGAAGAGAAGGAGCCGCGGATGAACGATCTGCGCACCGAGCAGCTGCTCGAGACCGGCGCGACCAACGTCGCCACCGCCTGTCCGTTCTGCAAGATGATGCTCGCCGACGGCGTGGCGAACAAGGGCAAGGAGGAAAGCGTCAAGGTTCGTGATATCGCCGAGTTCGTCCGCGACAACCTCGCCTGACGTTCGATCGTTCCCCCCTCGTTCGATTCGTCAGATGATCAGCGCGAGCAGGATGATGATGCCGAGCAGGCCGAAGGCGGCGCCGATCAGGATGATCAGCCCCTTCTTGGCGACGTCGCCGTCGAGACGGCTGCGCACGTCCTCGAAGGCGACGAGCTGCTGCTTGTCCTCTTCGAGCCGCTGGGCGACGCGGTCGAGCGCGGTGAAGTAGTGCACGTATTGCGGTGTGCTCTGCGCGTTGGACCAGAGGTGGAACCCGACGCGCGCCTGGGCGTCGCGCATCGCCTGGCGTAGGCGGCGAATCTCCTCCTCCTGGCCAGAGATTTGGCCGGCGATTCCCTTGGTTTCCGCCTCGAGCTTCTTCTCTTCGGCGGCGAGCTCAGCTTTGAGGCTGTCGAACTGCTGCTTTGCCGCTTGATTCTGGCCGTTGAGCTGCTCGACCTGGGCCTTGAGCGCGCGCTCTTGGGGGTCGAGGCTCTCGAGTTGGCTCTGATGCTGTGCCATCTCTTGATAGAGCGTGTTGACCTGGGCCTCCCAGTCGGGGGCTTTCTTGGCGGCGTTCTTGATCTTCTCGGCCTTGTTCTTCGCCGCCTCGAGCCCCTTGCGCGCCTGGTTCGCCTCTTTCTCGAGGGGGCGCAGCCGCTCGACGAGGAGCTTGAGCTGCGTCTCGCACTGTTGCATCGTCTGCTCGGCGGCGTCGCGGGTGGCGAGCTTGTCCTTGTTGCGTTCGCGGAAATCGCGCTCGGCGGCGTCATATTGAGCCTGCAGCGAGCTCGCCGCCTCTTCGTGTTGCTGAAGCGCGGCGCTCATCTGGGCGACCTCACCCTCGAACGCCGCGGTGTCCGGATGGCTGAAGCCCGCCTCGAGCGCGGTAGCCCCGACGGCGGTGAGGATGTCCTGCTTCTTGTCCGACAATGCGGCGCCGCGCTCGGTCAGGATCTTGCCCGCTTGATTCAGCTTCGAGGTCGCCTTGCGAAAGCGCAGCGCATAGGCGGGTGCGCCGATGAAGGCACTGGGCGCGGCCCCGGGAAAGCAGTCTTCGGCGCTGAAGGGGAGCGGATGCAAGTCGGGCAGCTCGAAGAGCGCTTCACCCTCCTCGGGCATCGCCAGCGGTGAGGGGGCGATCGCCGTCTTCTCCGCTCCGATCACGTGCCGCTCGAGGGCGCTCACCTTGTTGGCGATCGGAGACTGGGCGACGAGCGTGTCGTCCGCCCCGTCGGTGTCGTCGAGCACCGGCGCCGCGAGGTCCTCCGCCGGGCTGCTCTTCATGTCCTGCGTCGTCTGGAACCCGAGCAGCGGATCGGGCTTGGGCGCCTCGTTGCGTGTCGGACCAGGCAGCGTATCACGCCCGATGTCGGATTGCTGCTCGCGCTTTCGCTTTTCGGCGAGCTCGCGCTCATAGCGCTCGATTTCTTCTAACAGGTGCGCTGGCAATTGGGTTTCGACGAGTGTCTTTTCGCCGGAATTGGAATCGTTGCTCACGTTGGCCCCCGGTTCTCTTGGACGAGATACCATCCCTCCAGCGGAACCTTATCAGAACAGGTCATGATTGGCAAAGGGTCACTTCGTCACGGGCTTCCTCGGCTCTTTGTACTTGAAGTTGAGCGCTACTCGCAGCACGCCTTCCCCGCCGAACGAGCCCTTGCCCAGGTGAAGAATCAGCAGTGTCGCGTCTTCCGGCGGCGTGGCGAAGAGCAACATGTCGTTTGCAGTCTTTCCGCCCTCGATCTCTTCCTTCTCGCCGATCCGCCCGACGACCTGTTGGAGCGTGCGCACGCTCATCACCGGGACCGTCTGCCCATTCGGGAGCCAGAGGCTCTTGTCCTTGCTCTCGCTCTTGGTATAGCGGGGCTTGAAGACGACCGTCTTGTCGCTCAGGTTGTGGATCTTGAGCGGCAAGACGAGGGCCGGCTTGTTCGACCACGCCTTCTTGACCTTCTTCGATTCCTCGTCGGACTGTTGAAGCTTGAGGTAGGCGATCTTCGGCGTGCCGAACTCGAGCTTGAACTTGCCGACGGTGATCGACTCGTCCGCCGAGACGGGCGCAGGCAGCTTTGCCTTGGCGGAGATCTTCGGCAGGCCGACCTCGAGCTCGGCGTTGTCGACCGAGAAGACCGCGCCCGGAGCGCGCCAGATCAAGTCGGTTCCCGGCAGATTTTTCGAGCTGTAGTAGTAGACGTCTTGAATCGTCGCCGCCGGGTCGACCTGTACCTTGTTGAGCTGCCGCCCGATGACGCGCACTTTGTCGGACACTTCCAGGCGCGGGAACTGCTGCCCGTCACTCGTCGAGAGCTGTGGTACCTCGAGCTTGGGGTCGGACTTGGTGTGCAGCGGCTTGTACCAGACGGCTTTCGCCGCCTTGTTGGTGAGCGCGACGTGAACGGCGATCGTAGGGCGCGTCAGGAAGCGCTGACCCTCGTCGGAGTCGAGCACGGGAAACATCGACTCGACCTTGACGACGCGCACTTCGAACGAGCCGAAGGTCGCGGTCTTGCCGAGGGTCGTCTTCTCGATCTTCTTCGGCGGTGGTGCCGGTGCGACCTTCTTGGGCGGCTCTTTGGGTTTCTTTTTCTTCGGAAAGAGTTTGTCACAGCCCACCGCACCGATCACCAGCGCGACGATGGCAGACCACACGAGCAAACCAGCGGTTCGTTTCATGGATATTCCTCCGATGTCCCCGCGACATTCCACCTAGCATAGTCGTTTTCGGCAGTTAGCGCAACCCGAGTGCAAGTCGAATCTCTTCGGCCTTTTTGTCGAGCCAATCTCCGAGGCGCCCGCTCTTGGCGACCTCGTCCACCTCGCGGTAGAGATCGGCGGCCGACAGCTGAAACGCGGGCTCCGAGTCGTGTTCGTAGCGCCAGACCTGGAACTGCGTTCCACGGTAGTCCTCCGGCTGACGGTAGTGAAAGATGCCGATGTAGCTCGGGTCTTTCCGCGCCGTCCAGATGATGTAGTTCGAGTAGAAATAGTCACGGCCCGTGCGGGTATCCCATCCGCTGTCGTACTCGTGCTTGCGGATTCGCTTGCCGATCCGCTCGATCAACGCCAGCGCGAGCAAGGTCGCCTCTTGGTTGAACCGCATCGCGTCGTAGAAATCGGTCCGATCGTCGACGGCGACTGAAAATCCGTTGAAGTTCCGCATCGTGTTCTCCTTCTCTCTGTACCGACAATCGCCCGCCAGCGGTCAACCCGCGGGCCCGTCGACATCTCGACTTTCCAGCACGATCCGCTGGTAGAGCTCGTCATAGCGAACGACCACGAGCTCGAACTGCGCCACGCTGCCGCGCACGAGCCGCTCGACTTCCGCGTTCTGCTCCGGTGGCGCGCAGATCGCGACCTGGCACCGCGTTCCCTCGACCCATCCGACGATCGTTCGGCCGCCGATCAGCCGCGACGGCAGATCGGACGTGTAGGTCCATTCGACGTGATCGACGATGACCGGGAGGTGCAGCGCCGTGCCGCTGTGGGCCTCGATCAGCCGCTCGCGTTCGCCTCCCAGCGTTCGACTGTCGCGCAACTCGGAGTCGATCGCGACCAATCTCTCGGCGGCGTTCGCGCCTCGTTCGACGTCGTTTCGCTCGGACTCGACGACTGGCGTCGCCGCGTCGAAAGCCTCCGTCGCGTGCGCAGGCGTCGCGTGCGCTTCCGCCGGGAGCGCTGCTTCGGCGTTCGTGTCGGTCGCCTGCGCTCCGACAGCGGGCGCTGGTGTTGCCGGAGCTTCGACAGCCGGCCCTCCGGCCGCGGTCACGTCCTCGGCGGTCCCCCCATCGCTGATCGCGTCGAGCTGCGGGGGCGGGCCGTCGAAGCTCGGACGAAAGTCGAGCTCGAGCTCATCGCTCCGGCTCACGCCCTCGACGAGCTCGATCGTGACCCGAGCCAACCAGCGTACGCTGTGGCGCTCGCCCTCGAAGGAGTACGCGGTGCTCGTCGGCGCCACGCCTCGTACCTGCAGCGCGTGCGGCCGCGGTTGAAACGAGCGCTCATCGGCGATCGTCATGGAGCGCTCGACAATCGTGTGTTGAGTCGGGGCGAACGAGGCGTCCCGCCGCCGACTGCTCTCTCTCGCTTCGAGCTCGAGGCGGATCGCTTTCACGTTCATTTGGCGTTTGGGGTTGACGCGGATCGTGGCGTGGTAGGGCTCGCCGCTCCGCAGCACCCTCGGCATCTCGAGATCGACGCCGCCCCAGCGCGACGATGGAGGGGAGTAGGAGAACCAGAGCAACCCTCCGGTGCTCGCGAAGAGGACGAGCAGGATTCCCAAGCTCGGGACGGTGAGCGCGAGAGCCAACAACAACAGCGTCAGCCCACCGAACAGGGCCAGACCGTTGAAGCGCTTCGGTTGCGCGGGTCGGCTACGAATGAGCGCGTTCTCATCGGGGGGCGGCGCCTGCCCGGGCACGAGAACGATGTGCTGTGTCGCTTCGATCGATCGCGATCCAGCGATCTGAGCTTCGACGTGGACGCGCCAGGCGACGGAGAGGCTCTCGCCCTGATAGGTGAGGGGCTGAGCGGGAGCCACGAGCTCGAACTCGTGCCGCGTCGTGCGTTCGGCCTCGAACCGTCCCGAGAAGAGCACCCGTCGTTCGCTAAACCCCGTCTCGCTCTCCTCCGACGGTTCGCCGTGGGCGTTGGCGATCCAGACGAGGCTCGCCGTCAACGCGTTGCACTGCCATTCGCGCTGGCTATCGACCTCGATCGTACCCGAGACGACGGCGCCGGGCACGTATCGGCGACCCCGCCGGTCGAGCCGGATCGTGAGCTTGCACTCCTCCACCGAGAATCCTCTTTTTGCACTCGGACGTTCTCTTTGAGTATCGCGAAGCGGGACTTCGAATCAAGGGGAGAGCGCTATTCTTTCCGTGTTCGGCGTCGTCGTGTGGCGGCTACCGCCTCGGGGTCTTCGACGGCTCTTTCGGTTTGACGCTCGTCAGCGATCGGCAGACGTGTTCCAGAAGGGGTAGCACGTCCGGGGAGCTGCTGCAGGTTGCACGCAGCATCCCGTCTGCGTTGGGGATCAGCACGTGGACGACCTGACTCCGCAGGAGGCGTCCCTCGGCCCGCATCACGACGACGAATCCGCCGCCGGTCAACACGCCACGACTGGCGATCGACGACTCGTCGCGCAGGCGAAGCGTATCCCGAACGAAAGAGATCAGGGTGATGCGCTTGGGCAGCCGTCGCACCGTAACCGAGAGATAGAATTGGCCCCACCAATGCCCGAAGCTACATTGCTCGCGTCGGCAGGGGTGGGATTTGACGCCGATCGGCAGCTCGATCGAGAAGCCGAGCGGGCTCGAGAGGCGCAGCAGCGGTACCCCCTGCACGAGCGTGAGGGGTGGCAGGGTGTTCGTCTTGCGTTGCTGCGCTGGGGGCTTGGTGCGCGCCGCCGACGCAAGACCTCCGCCGAGCACCCACAGCATAGCGAGGGCGTAGATCGTGAGACGAAGGGACGATCGGTGGGTTCGGTTCAACGAGAGCTCCTCGGATCGCGGGACATCGCGCTCTTCTCTGCCGCAGCGGGGCGTCGGCCGGCCCGAGAGAATCGGGACGAGCATCTCGACGCACCGCGTCACGATCTACAAAAATAGCAGCACGGCCGCGTTATCGCAAGGGAAAGCTGCGGTGAATCGACCCAAAGGCGCGACATCAGACGGGTTGGTCGGGGCGCTCGGCCGCAAACGTCGGCAGGGAGGCGAACCGCACGAGGTGATAGTCTTCGTCGCCGAAGAGCGTATTGAGCACCACCGCGCGTTTGAGGTAGAGGCCGACATCGGCTTCGTCGGTGATTCCGATCCCGCCGTGCAGCTGGATCGCTTGCTGCGTCACCCAACGGGCGCCGCGGGCGAGCTGGGCTTTCGCCGCCGAGACCGCCGTGCGTCGCAGGAGGGGATCGTCGTCGGCGCGGATCAGCGCGCGAATCGAGGCCGAGCGTGTGAGCTCGCACTCGACGAACATCTCCACCGCGCGGTGCTGCAAGACCTGGAAGGCGCCGATCTTCTGACCGAATTGTTCGCGGGTCTTGAGGTATTCGACCGTCATGCGCAGCACGGCATCCATCAGCCCGACCCCCTCGGCGATCGCGGCCGCGGCGCCGTAGTCGTACACGTGCTCCAGCACGGCGGCGGCGTCCTCAGCGGGCAGGTGCTGGTCTGCCGCGACGACGACGTTGTCGAGGTCGAGCATCGCCGCACGCCGGAAGTCGATCATCTGCACCGATCGGCGTGAGACCCCGCTCGCCGCCGGATCGACGACGAAGAGGGCGATCTCGCCACCGAGGCGGGCGGAGACGACGAGCCAATCGGCCGCGTGGCCGTTGAGGACCCAGCGCTTCTGCCCGTGCAGACGAAAGCCGTCGGCGGTTCGCGTCGCGACGCAGTCGCAGCGTTCGGGGGCATGGCCACTTTCGGCCTCTTGGTAGGCGAGGGCGAGCGTTGTTTCGCCAGCGATCATCGGCGCCAACCAGCGCTCCGCCTGCTCGGGAGTGCCCGCGAGCTCGATCGCCTTGCCCGCGAGCACCACCGAGGCGAGATAGGGTTCGGCGACGAGGGTCGTACCGAACTGCTCGAGGAGCAGGCCGACGTCGACGAAGGGGAAACCGAGGCCGCCGATGGACTCGGCGAAGGGGAGGGCGAGCCAGCCGAGCTCGGCCATCTTGCGCCAGACGCCGCGGTCGTACCCGAGCTCGCCATCGCGCAGCTTGCGGAAGCGCTCGACCGGGGAGTCCTTGCGCACGAAGTTGCTCACCGTCTGGCGCAGCATGCGCTGCTCTTCGCTCAGTTCGAAGTGCATCGTTCGGCTCCTAGGCAGGCAAGCCAAGAATCCACTTGGCGATGATGTTTTTCTGAATCTCGTTCGAGCCGCCGTAGATCGTCGTCGCCCGAAGGTAGCAGAAGCTCGAGGGGATGCCCTGCTGTTCGTCGGGAACCACGCCTTCGTTGAACCAGCTCAGGCCGTTGTGACCGATCGCTTCCATCGCCAGCTCGAAACACTGCTGCAGGATCTCGGAGCCGACGAGCTTGAGAATCGACGACTCGGGCCCTGGCGCGCGGCCGAGCTCGGCACCGGCGAGGGCGCGGTAGTTCGCCATCTGCAACGCCTGCAATCGGACGTCGAGGCGCGCGATCTTGGCTCGCATCAGCGGATCGTCGAGCAGTGCCCCGCTCGGCGTGTGCACGCTGCGGCAGAGAGCCTTGACACCCGCCAGTGCGCGACGCGAGGTACCGACGGCGGCGATCAGCGTGCGCTCGTGCCCGAGCAGCGCTTTGGCCACCGTCCAGCCGCCGTGGAGCGGCCCGACGACGTTCTCCTGCGGCACGACGGCGTTCTCGAAGAAGGTGTCGCAGAACGCGTGGGTCCCGCCGATCGTCAGGTTCGGCCGGACCGAGACCCCCGGGGTCTTCATGTCGATCAACAGGAAGCTGATCCCCTGCTGTTTCTTCTCACCGATCCGGGTTCGCACCAGGCAGAAGATCCAGTCCGCGTATTGGGCGTAGGTCGTCCAGGTCTTCTGCCCGTTGACGATGAAGTTTCCCGCCCCGTCGTCTTCGGCGCGCACCATCAACGAGGCGAGGTCGCTGCCCGCATTGGGCTCGGAGTACCCCTGGCACCAAACCTCCTCGCCCGTGAGGATCGTCGGCAGAAACCGCGCCTTCTGCGCCTCGTTGCCGAACTGCATCAGCAGTGGACCGACCATCGAGAGGCCAAAGGGGCTCAACGTCGGAGCCCCCGCCAGCTCGAGCTCTTCGGAGAGGATGAAGCGCCGCGTCGCGTCGAACCCCGGCCCGCCGTATTGCGTCGGCCAGTGAGGGGCGACCCACCCGCGTCGATGGAGGATCTTGTGCCACTCCATCACCTCGTCCATCGAGAAGCCCTGGCCCGTCTTCGCTTTCTGCGCCAGGTGGGGCGGCAGCGCGCCGGGAATCCACTCTCGGACCTCGCGGCGGAACGCGAGATGCTCGGCTGAAAAGGAGAGATCCATCGTCATCCATGCTCCAGGTTGGCAACCGGATGCCGAGTATAATAAATGCGCTCCATCGGTGCAACCAGCGGCTCTTTTTGTTACACTCCGTAGGAGAAAGCTACTTTTCCGGGGGAGTGATGGTCCCGACCCGTGGTTGTTGCCCGCTCTGCGGGGCCGAAGGCAACATCGGCGACGCTTGCGAAGAGCCGCCGTGCCGCGTCTCGGCGCGCCACGTGATCCCGATCGAGGCCGCTGAGGCGTTTCAGGCGCTCCCCGAGATTCGGCGCGACGCACGGGTGGGGACGATCGTCGACGATTTCCTCGTGATCGGGGTGATCGGCGCGGGTGGTTTCGGCTCGGTCTACCTCGCGCTGCAGCTGCCGATTCTGATGCGGGTAGCGCTGAAGTTGATGATCGAGGCCGAGGAGACGGCGATCACCCCCAACGCCCTGCGCCGATTCGAGAACGAGGCGCTCAGCCTCTCGCGCCTGAACCATCCGCACATCGTACGCTTGCTCAAGTACGGGCGACTCGGGACGCGGCCCTTCATCGCGATGGAGTACGTCGCCAACGCCGAGACGTTGCGCGCCACGCTCGAGCGCAGCGAGGGGCGCCTACCGCCGGGCGAGATCCGATCGATCGTGGAACAGCTCCTGAGCGCCCTCGAGACGGCCCATCAAGAGCACATCGTGCACCGCGATCTCAAGCCAGAGAACGTGATGATCCAGTCCGTCCCGGGGTATCGCCACTTCGTGCGCGTCCTCGATTTCGGCCTGGCGAAGTTCTTCGAGCAGACCTACCGCACGACGATGAATGTCGGCACACCGAGCTATCTTGCCCCTGAGCAGCTTCACGAAGGTGAGATCGGGCCGTGGACCGACCTCTACACCGTCGGCGTGCTGATCTACGAGCTGGCGACGGGTGTGCTGCCGTTTGGCGGCGACAACGTCGAGCAGGTGCTGCGACGCAAGCTGGACGGGGCATACGATCCCTGTCGTTCGTCGGTCTCGTTGCCCGACGGGGTCCGCGCCTTCTTGCGTCAGGCGATGCACCGCGATCGTCGGGGACGATTCCAGACGGCGCAAGAGTTTCGTCGCGCCTTCGATGCCGTATTCGAAAGCTGGGAACAGACCGGCCAGGTCGAGCTGGCCCGCACGGGCGAGTTCGATGCGCCTCCCGGACTGCGCGCCAAGAGGCGGCGCTGGATCTACGCGCTCTTCGTTGTCGCCCTTCTCGGCTTGACCGGGACGCTCGTCGCCTTGTATCGCGCGAAGGAGAGTCGGCGGCCGAACGCCTCGAGTCAATCAAGGGACGGCGGCGAGGGGAATCGGCACGTGTCGACAACGTCGGACGTCCGGCTCGGGCCCGTCGTGAGACCGCTGCCTCCGATTCCGTCCGATCCGATGCCGTCGCCGAGCCCGCCACTGGCACCGAGTCCACGGCCGTCGCCGCGCCCGCCACTGGCGCCGAGTCCACGGCCGGCGCCGAGCCCGCGTCTGGCGCCGAGTCCACGGCCGGCGCCGAGTCCGCGTCTGGCGCCGTCGGTCGTTTCGAAGCCCAAGCCTGGTCCGGCGGATGTGCAGGGGCCGAGGCAGAAATCGCCGGATCTGCTGCCTCTGAAGACGACGATGCCATCGAACCTGTCGCGGCGCCTACTCGGTCGCTGGCGCGTGATCACCTATGTCTCGCCAGAACCCTATGAGGCGGCGCGCGGCGGAGTGCTGCACTTCATGGCGGACCAGCGGTGGGAAATTCGGTCGGCGGCCAATCCGTCGCAACGCGTGACCCATGGCCGTTGGAGCGTCGTCAACGGGACCCTTCGTGCGCAAGAGACACTAGGCACGGGCTCGAAGCTGATGTATTTTCGAGTCAGCTTCGAAGGCGATCGACTGCGGATTTCCGCGACCTCGCCGCGGTTGATGATCGTGGCCAGCCGGCTCGGTCCTTGACGTCCGACTCGAATGTGGGTTTGATGCGGGGAACCTTCGAGGGAGTGCGCCAGCTTGGATCTGTCGAACGGCATATGCCCCCACTGTGAGTCCGCCGGAAACCCCGGCGAGGCGTGCGGCCGCGAGTTGTGCCGCCGCAAGGGCTACCACTTCATCCCGCAGAGCTCGTTCGAGAAGATCGCGGCGACGCCCTACGAAGAGCGTGATCCCCTCTTCGGGCGGATGGTCGACGACTATCTCGTCGCTGGACAGCTCGGCGAAGGTGGCTTCGGTAAGGTCTACTTGGCGTTGCAGATGCCGCTCTTCATGATGTGCGCCCTCAAGTTGATGGTGCGGCGCAACACCGAGCGCCAGATGTTCGAGACGATGACGCGCCGCTTCCGAGATGAGGCGATGAGCTTGGCGAAGTTGCGCCACCCGAACATCGTCAAGCTCCTCAAGTACGGCGCGTTCCTCGATCGCCCCTACCTGGTGATGGAGTATGTCGACAACGCGCGGACCCTCGAGGACTACATCTTCGAGTTCGATCGCGGCACCCGTGGGTTCGAGCTCTCGACGCTGCGACAGATCGTCGAGCAGGTCTTCAACGCCCTCGAGAGTGCCCACGCCCAGAAGATCGTCCACCGCGACCTGAAGCCGGAGAACATCATGCTCCAGCAGGTCACGGGGAACGCATATTTCTCGCGGATTCTCGACTTCGGCCTGGCCAAGATCATCGAGGGTAGTATGGCGACCACGATGATGGCGGGCACGCCCGTCTACATGGCGCCCGAGCAGCTCGGGGGACGCGGGATCGGGCCCTGGACCGACGTCTATGCCCTCGGGGTGATCCTCTTCGAGCTCTTGATCGGCGTCACACCATTCCCGGGCGATACGGTCGAGGCGGTGATCGGGCAGAAGATCGACCCCACCTTCGGCCCCTTTTCGCGCCCGCCGGGCTGCGAGCTTCCGCCGTTCTTCCTCGGGTTCTGCAAGCGGGCGATGGCGGTGGCGGTCGAGGAGCGCTACAACCAGGTCACCGAGTTTCGCGAGGCGACGTTTGCCGTCTTCGACGAGCTCACGCGCATCGGTGTGACCCATAGCGGTCGCGCGTTGGCGAACGCCTTGTTGGGAGAGGAGCGCGCCCAGGGGCTCTACGCAGACGCCGTCGGCCTCTTCGAGTCGCGCAGCATGACGCCGGTCCCCGTCGTGTCGCAGGGCGCCGGGGGCGGCGTTTCGGCCTCGTCAGCGCGCCACTTCGCAGCCGAGGACACGCCCGGCTTCTTCACGGGCGAGACGGTGCTCACCGATCCGGCCCATGAGCGCGATCCGAACATCGCGATTCGTGAGACCTTCGTCACTCCGCAGGCGCATCGAGATGGGGTCGGTTCGATCTGGGACACGCCGTGGGGTACAAGCAGCAGCGGATTGCCCACGCGCGCCGACTGGTGGCGCTCACAATGGGCCTGGAGCGGCGTCTTCGGCCTGATCGCGATGATCGTGCTGTTCGCCTGGCCCGCCCCGAGCGCTCGCTCGAACGACCGCACGCCGCTGAAATCGGTGGCGCGGGATCCGAGCGAGGTGCTGCGTCGCAATTCGATTCTCGGCAAGACGACCCTCGGCGATCGTCCGCTGGCGCCGACGCGCTCGAGCCTCAAAGAAGGGGAGCTGCCCGTCTTCTCCAGGCTGTTCGGTGGTGAAGGGCGCGACCGAGCGGTTTTCGTCGCTCGCGCCGCCGACGGGACCCTCGTGCTCGTCGGTCATAGCGAGTCGACGCCAGGGGCGGGGCGCGATGTCTGGCTCGCGCGCCTGGGACGAAACGGAGAGCTGCTGCGGGAGAAGCGCTTTCCCACGCCACAGAACGAGGAGGTCGTCGCGGCGGCCCTCGAGCCCGGTGGGGGCCTCTACATCGTCGGCACGCTCTCGGATTCGAAGCTGCGCAACCAGATCTTTCTCATGCGTGTCGACCGTCGCGGACGCCAGGTCTGGCGCAAAGAGTTCGGCGGCTCCTTCGACGACGACGCCGCCGCGGTCTTCATCGCCGCGAACGGGGGCTGCTACGTCGTCGGATCGACGCGCTCGAAGGGCAACGGCCAATCGGACGCCTGGCTGATGCGGATTTCCGTCGATGGCGGTGTCGTCTGGGAGCGCACCTACGGAACGCGGGACGACGAGGCGATCAACGGGGCGACCGTCACGCGCGATGGTCGACTGATTCTGGTGGGGCGCGTGCGCTCGCCGAAGACTGGGACGGACGATTTCTGGGTCGTCGCCGTCGACGGTGGGGGCGACAAGCTCTGGTCGAAGAAGTTCGGGGCCGAGGGTATCTCGGAAGAGGCCTTCGCGGTCGTCGAAGATCCCCTCGGCGATCTCTGGATCGTCGGTACCCGCCGCGTCGTCGCAGGTGGACAGCTCTCCGATGGCTGGGTCGTGCGCCTCAATCGCCGCGGCGAGCTGCACAAGAGCGATGTCTATGGCCAAAGTGGGGCCGATCGCTTCCTCGCGGTGACGTACCTCCAGAAAGCCAAGCAGATCGCGATCGTCGGCGACACGCCGGGCAAGTCGCGCGGGGCGGGGCAGGGCTGGCTGTTGCTTCTCGCGCCCAATGGTAGCAAAGTCTCGGAGCATCGCTTCGGCAAATGGGGTCAGAGCAGCTTCCTCTACGTCGTCGAGGACTCGGACGGCGGGATCTTGATCGCCGGTGAGCGCTTGGTCCGCAAGCGCAGCCTCGACGCCTGGCTCGTCAAGAAAGAGGTCAATGCCCAGCGCTGAAGGCCGTCGCCTGCGTGCCTCTATGGATGCTGCGGCATCGGAGCGCGAGGCCGGCACAGATGCGTTTGGTCTGCTCTGGCGCGGCTCGATCGCTGTCGAGGCGCTAGACGTCGAGCTCGACGGGCGGCGTTTGGTGGTCTCGTCGACGTACGAGCTCGCGGTAGATGAGCATTGGCGCCGCATTCTCGCCGGCGCTGGTGAGCGCGTGCTGTTCGACGGGCCCCTCGCGCACCTCGAATCCTATTCGGTCCACGCTGACCGGCTGCGCCTTCTCTTGCGCCCCAGCTCGTACCGCTACTGGCTCTTCTGTGCGGGTCGCCGCGATGAGCTGACGACGCGCTACGGCCCCGACGGTTTTCACCGCGCCCTCGCCGTCGCCGCCGCGGTGGTCGGTCGGGACGGGCGGCTGATCCTACAGCGCCGTAGCGCGCGTGTCGCCGAATGCCCGGGCGTCTGGCACGTTCCTGCGGGTAACGTGGCGTTGGAACCCGAGGCGTCGCCGACGACCTCGATTCTCGCCGAGCTGGCCGAGGAGTTGAACCTGCAGCCCGCAGAGATTCGGAGCCTGCGGATCGTCGGCCTCGCCGAATCCCTCGCCAATCAGAAGCCCGAGCTGCTCTATCATTGCCAGCTCAGCTGCACGGCGGCCGAGTTGGTCTCCCGCGCAGCCGATAGCCGAGATCGCTTCGAATACGATCGCCTCGTCCACCTGCCCCTCGACGAATCGGCCATTGCGGCGCATCTCGCCAAAGAAGACGGCGTGCTCGCCGCCCCGACCCG